>NZ_JBVHYH010000033.1:34856-85473 GCF_055569135.1 Kitasatospora sp. NPDC029367 | reverse complement strand
GGTGCCCCCACCGCATGGACTCCCTCCTCCGCCTTGCGATGCACGCACCCTGACGCCGCGGTCTGGTCCGACCTGATCCACAAGACACGCCCTAGCGGGCGGGCTAAGGCCGTTGCGCGCGGATGGGGGCACTATGACAGTCACCCTCCTGGACCCGCCCGCCGGAGCGTCTAACCGAGCCCGGCCGCCCGGGCGAGGAGTGCGGCGGTCCGCCGGCCGGCCGCCAGGGTGGCCGGGTCGGTGGCGGGCAGGCAGCGGTTGGCCCCGGGGTCGTAGGCGGTCATCACCACCCCGGCGTGGTCGGTGGGGAGTTCGAGCAGTTCGGCGCCCGGCACCACCGCGTGCAGCTGACGGGTCAGCTCGGCGGGTACCACCTCGTCCGCGGTGCCCAGCACCAGCAGGACCGGCACCGGGGACGGGTCCACCGCCAGGTGGTCGAGCGGGACGTCCCCGGTGGTGACCGCCGGGCGGCCGTACGCGGAGGCTATGCCGACGGCGGCGGTGGGACGCAGCTCGGCCGGGGTGTTCGGGTGGGTGGCCACGGCCACGGCCTCCCGGCCGCCGAGCGACCAGCCGGCCAGTACGAAGCGGTCCGGATCCCCGCCGTACGCCGCCGCGTTGCGCCGGGCGAAGGCCAGCGAGGCGAGCAGGTCGGCGCGGCCGCCGTCCGCCCGGTCGGGGCGCCAGTCCGGGACGAGGACCAGTAGACCGAGCCCGGCGGCCTCCTGGGCGAGGGTGTGCAGCACGTCGCGCTCGTCGGGGCCCGAGCCGTGCCAGAGCAGCACGACGGGGGCGGGCCCGGAGCCGGTGGCGGTGGGGCGGTGGACGTCCAACAGCCGTCCGTCCGCGTACGGAACGGCCTCCGGTCGCGCGGTCGTCATGCCGGGTTCGCCTCCGATTCGGTGGGTGGTCACGGGGCTGCTACTGTACTTCCTGTCGCGAGGGAGATGATCTCTCGTCAGGCGTCAGCGGTGCTACCAGAGCACGTCCTACTTTCAGTAGGAAGAGTCCGTGCGATCCGGGCCTGGCGCTCCACGGTCGGACGGGGTCCGGCACCTTCACGGGTGCCGGGCCCCGTTCGCGTTTTCGCTTGCGGGGAGCGGGAGTTCAGGACGGCTGGCGGTCGGAGCCCAGTTCGCGGGAGATCCGCAGGCCGACCTGGGCGACGACCGGGCCGAGGGCGCGGACCCGGGCGGCCGTCATCCGGGAGGTGAGGCCGGAGACGGACAGGGCCGCCGTGACCTCGCCGGTGTGGTCGAAGATCGGCGCGGCCACGCAGCGCACCTCGGGTTCGTTCTCCCGGTCGTCGATCGAGTAGCCGCGGGCGCGGATCCGGGCGAGGTCGGCGCGCAGCCGCGGCTCGTCCGCGATGGTCCAGGTGGTGACCGGGCGCAGGCCGGCCGCGACGACCTCGGTGACCGCCTCCTCGGGCAGCCAGGCGAGGATCGCCTTCCCCGTGGCGGTGCAGTAGGCGGGCGCCCGGCTGCCGACCCGGGAGGCCATCCGGACGTTGGTCTCGTCCTCGACCTTGTCCAGGTAGACGATCCCGGGTGCCTGCCAGACGGTCAGGTGGACGGTCTCGCCGGCCTCGCGCTGGAGCCGGCGCAGGTGTTCGGCGGCGACGCTGCGCAGGTCGAGGGTGGTCAGGTAGGCCTGGCCGAGCCGGAGCGAGCCGTGGCCGAGGCGGAACCAGCCGGTCTCGCGGTCCCGTTCGAGCAGGTGCTCGTCGAGCAGGGGGCCGGCCAGCCGGAGCACGGTGCTCTTGTTGAGGCCCAGGGCGTCGGCGAGTTGGGCGAGCGGCACGCCGCGCCCGTCGCCGTGGTCCCGGACGTGGCCGAGGACGGCGAGTGCGCGGCGCAGCGAGGACGACTGGTTGCGCTCGGTCGTGGGCTTCGACGCGGGCGCGGCCGCCGTCGTGGGCTGCTGGGGCGACGTCTCCGTCATGGGTGCGTTTCCCTGGTCCGGGTTCTGCTGGCGTGGCCCCGCACGCCGGCGGGGGTGGTCAGAACGTACCCCTTCGGGCCCGGATCACCGCATCCTCGATACAACGTTGTGCAGTGCAAAACTTCGTGAACCGCCTCTTGTTGGGCCCGATCGCCCGCGCCTAACGTCCCTGCCATCGAGCAGGCGGCGTCGCCCACCCGAGGCGCTGCGCCCTGCCGTCACCCCCACCACTTCACCCACCACCGGCCCCGGTCAGGGCCTGCTTCGACGCGCCCGTCCCCCGGCGGAGCGTGTCCTTGCGGCAGCTGTCGGGAGGGGAGGTCTCCACCCATGCGACTCACCAGTCGGGCCGCCGCGGCCGTCGTGCTCGCCGCCGGCTGCCTCGCCGCCACCGCCTGTGCCCCGGGCACCGCGGCGCCGGCCGGCGGCAGGGCCGCCGACGACCGCACCGGCACCCTCCAGGTGTGGCTGTACAACGAGGCGGGCAACGCGACCAAGGAGGCCGTGGTGGCCAAGGCCGTCAACGAGTTCCAGGCCTCCCACCAGGGCGTCACCGTGAAGGTTAGCTACATCGACACCGACGCCTCGGCCCGCGCCGCCAAGATGAAGGGCGCCTTCAACGACCCCAACAGCGCCCCCGACCTGGTGGAGTTCGGCAACACCGACCTGCCCGGCTACGTCGCCGCCGGCGGACTGGCCGAGATCGGCGCCGAGTTGGACCGGTGGCAGGCCAAGGGCGACCTCGACCCGGCGATCGCCGGGACCGCGGTGGTCGACGGCAGGACCTACGGCCTGCCGTGGTGGGTCGGCGTGCGCGCCCTGTACTACCGCACCGACCTGTTCACCGAGGCCGGGCTCAACCCGCCCGCCTCGTACGCCGAACTGGTCGCGGCCGGGCAGCGGATCCACGCCGCGCACCCGGACACCTTCGGCATCGCGGTCGGCGGCAAGTACACCTACGGCGCGCTGCCCTTCGTCTGGGACGCGGGCGGCGACATCGCCGCGAAGAACGGCACGGCCTTCAAGGCCGCCATCGACTCGCCCGCCGCGCAGGCCGGGATCAAGCGCTACACCGACCTGTTCGGGCCGGACGGCTGCCCCGCCCAGCAGTGCGCGGACCTGACCGGCGGCAAGACCGTCGACCTGTTCGCGGCCGGGAAGTCGGCGATGGCGATCCTGGTCAACTCCAACCGCAGCAAGGTGGACGCGGGCGCGGTCAAGGGCAGGTACGGCGTGGTGCCGCTGCCCGGGGAGAAGGCCGGCTCGATCGCCCCCGCCTTCGCCGGCGGCAACCACCTCGGGGTGATGAAGGCGGCCAGGCACCGCACGCTGGCAGTGGAGTTCGCCGAGCTGCTGGCCAGCCCGGCGTACCAGGAGCAGATGTACGACGCGATGGGCAACCTGCCGACGCTCAGGTCGGTCAGCGCCGAGGTCGGGGCGAAGGACGCCTTCCTCAAGCCGTTCACCGACACCATCGCGGCCGGCACCCGCTTCGTGCCGCTGGACCAGGCGTGGGCGCAGATCGACGCCCAGGCGGTGATCCCGACCATGCTGCAGCAGGTGGTCACGGGCAAGGCGGACGTGGCCAAGGCCTCCGCCGACGCCGCGGCGCAGATCAACTCGGCCTTCGCCGCGCACTGACCCGCCGACAGAGAGCAGGTCCCGCACGTGTCCCCATCCACCACGACCGCCCCGTCGGCGCCGGCCTCCCCGCAGCGGCGCCGTGGGGGCAGGGCGCCGGCCGCACCCCCGGGCGGCCGGCGCCGACGGCCCCCGCTGCTGCTGCTCCTGCCGGCCGCGGTCATCCTGGTCCCGCTGGTGGCCTACCCGATCTACCAGCTCGGGCTGTTGTCCGTGCTGGACTTCGGGCAGGCCCAGGCCTCCGGCGGCGTCCCGACCTCCTTCGTCGGCCTCGGCAACTACGCGAAAATCCTGGCGGACGGCCAGTTCTGGACGGTGCTGGCGCAGACCGTCGGCTTCGCCGCCTTCTGCGTGGTCGCCACCCTGGCCGTCGGCGCGACCCTCGCGGTGCTGCTGACCAGGGTCGGCCGCTGGCCGCGGCTGGTGCTGACCACGGCGGCGACGGCCGCCTGGGCGGCGCCCGCGATGACCGGTTCGACGGTGTGGAGCTTCCTGTTCGACACCAACCTGGGGCTGGTCAACCACACCCTGGTGAGGCTCGGGCTGAGCGGCTTCCACGAGTTCAACTGGTTCTACGACAGGTGGACGGCGTTCCTGATCGTCGGCGCCGTGGTGGTGTGGCACTCCTACCCGTTCGTGATGGTCACCCTCTACGCGGGCATCCGGGCCATTCCGGAGGAGGTGATGGAGGCCGCCGCGCTGGACGGCGCCGGCACCTGGACCACCTTCCGCCGGATCACCGCGCCGATGCTGCGGCCGATCCTGACCATCGTGGTGATCCAGTCGGTGATCTGGGACTTCAAGGTCTTCACCCAGATCTACGTGATGACCGAGGGCGGCGGCATCGCCGGCCAGAACCTGGTGCTCAACGTGTACGCGTACCAGAAGGCCTTCGCCTCCTCGCAGTACGGGCTGGGCGCGGCGATCGGCGTGATCATGCTGCTGATCCTGGTGGTTCCGACGGTCCTGTACATCCGCAGCCTGCGACGGACGGGGAACGAGCTGTGAACGCCCTGCGCAACCCCCGCGGCCGGTGGCGGCTCGCGGCGAACAGCGGTGCCGTGCTGCTGGGCGTGGTCACCGCCTTCCCGATCTTCTGGATGGTGCTCTCGGCCTTCAAGCCCAAGGGCGAGGTGCAGTCGCTGGACCCGCGGCCGTGGACCGCCCACCCGACGCTGGACAGCTTCCGGCAGGTGCTCAGCGTGGACGGCTTCGGCCGGTACTTCGTGAACAGCCTGGTGGTCGCGCTGTCGGTGGTGGTGCTGTCGGCGGTGGTGGTCTTCCTGGCCGCCGTGGCGGTGACCCGGTTCAGGTTCCGGTTCCGCACCACGATCATGGTGATGTTCCTGATCGCCCAGATGATCCCGGTCGAGGCGCTGACCATCCCGCTGTTCTTCATGTTCCGCGACGCCGGCCGGTTCGCGCCGGGCATCGGGCTGAACACCCTGGCCTCGCTGGTGCTGGTGCAGTTGGCGTTCTCGCTGCCGTTCGGGATCTGGATGATGCGCGGCTTCGTCGCGGCCGTGCCGGTCTCGATCGAGGAGGCCGCGCAGCTCGACGGGGCGAGCCGGACCCGCATCCTGTGGCGGATCCTGCTGCCGCTGGTGGCCCCGGGGCTCGCCGCGACCAGCGTGTTCTCCTTCATCGCGGCGTGGAACGACTTCGTCTTCGCGAAGACCTTCATCATCAGCGCCACCCAGAACCAGACGCTGCCCTCCGCGCTGCTGGTGTTCCTCAAGCCGGACGAGAACGACTGGGGCGGGATCATGGCGGCGTCCACGCTGATGACGGTGCCGGTGCTGGTGTTCTTCGTCGCGGTGCAGCGCAGGCTGGTGTCCGGGCTGGCGGGCGCGGTCAAGGACTGATCAGCGAGGGATCAGCGCTCAGGCGACCCCGTACGGGCGGAACTGGATACTGATCCGCGGGCCGACCGGGCGGGCGGTCTTCGGGATCGCGTGCTCCCAGGTGCGCTGGCAGGAGCCGCCCATCACCACCAGGTCCCCGTGGCCGAGCGGCCGGCGGACGACGGCGCCGCCGCCGTTGCGCGGCCGCAGCGCGAGGACGCGCGGCTCGCCCACGGAGAGGATCGCGACCATGGTGCCCTCCCGGGCGCCGCGCCCGATCCGGTCGCCGTGCCAGGCCACGCTGTCCCGGCCGTCCCGGTAGTAGCAGAGCCCGAGGGTGCGGAAGGGCTCGCCCAGCTCCGCCGCGTAGTGCCGGCTCAGCTCCGCCCGGGCCTGGCCGAGGACGGGGTGCGGCGGTTCGGCGTCGGCGCCGTAGGAGGCGAGCAGCCGGGGGACGTCGACGGTGCGCTCGTACATCTCGCGCCGCTCGGCCCGCCAGGGGACGTCCGCGGCCAGCTGTTCGAACAGCCGGTCGGCGCCGTGCAGCCAGCCGGGCAGCACGTCCAGCCAGGCGCCGTCGCCGAGGAGCAGGCGCTGGACGCCGTCGAGCGGGCCGAGCCGGGGGCCGGCGGCTTCTTCGAACAGCGAGGGTTGGAGGTGGACGGTGCCGTGCATGGGGCCAGCGTACGCCGTGAATCGAACAGGTGCGCGAATATGTCGGGCGTGGTCTTCGGAGAACCCCAGGGTTCTGGGGTACCGGACGGCCCCGGCCGGTCGAAGACTGCCGGTATGGACACCATCGAACAGAACAAGAGCACGGTCACCGCGTTCATCGACGCGCTCTTCACCAAGGGTGACCTGGGGGCTGTCGACGAGTACCTCGCCGAGGACTTCGTCAACCACGACCCGCCGTTCGGCGGCGACGCCGGCCGGGAGGGGATGCGGAGGGCCGGAGCGCTGTTCCGGGCCGCCTGCCCCGACTGGCACAGCGATCAGGACCTGGTGCTCGGGGAGGGCGACCTCGTGGTCGAGCACTTCACCGCGACCGGCACCCACCGGGGCGAGCTGCTGGGGGTGGCGCCCACCGGTCGGCCGCTCACGCTGCCCGGGATCAACATCTTCCGGCTCCGCGGCGGTCGGATCGTCGAGCGGTGGGGCCGCCTGGACGAGCTCGGGCTGCTCCGGCAGCTCGGGCTGGCACCGGTCTGACGGCAGGTTCACCGCCCGGGGAGTAGCGTCGGTCCCATGGCGGCATCGTTGGTGGAACGCCGGACGGCCGGACTCGTCGACCGCTGCTACGCCGGGTCCGACCCGGCCCGGCTGCGGGCGGACGTGGTCCCCCGGCTGCTGCGGCTGGTCCCCGCCGACGCGGTGTTCTTCGCCACCGCCGACCCCGCCTCCCTGCTGTTCACGTCGGCTGCGGCGGACGAACCGCTGGTCGGCCAGACCACCCGCTTCCTCGAGAACGAGTTCGGCCGGGCGGACGTCAACAAGTTCGCCGAGCTGGCGCGGTCCGCCGATCCGGTGGCCACCCTCGGCCGGGCGACCCGGGGCGACCTCGCGGCCAGCCCCCGCTACCGGGAGATCATGGCGCCACTCGGGCTCGGCGACGAGCTCCGGGTGGCGCTTCGGGTCGGCGGGAGCTGCTGGGGGTTCCTCTGCCTGCACCGGGAGCAGGCGGAAGCCGGCTTCGAGGAGGCGGATCTCGCGGTGCTGCGGGCCGTCGGTCCGCACCTGGCCGAGGGGCTCCGGCGCGCGGTCGCGCGCGGGCTGACCGGTGCCGCGTCCGGCCGGGTGGTGGCCCCCGGGGTACTGGTGCTCGACGCCGATTCCGTCCTGCTGTCCGCCAGCGAGGAGGCCCGTGACTGGCTCGCCCGGCTGGACCCGGCGGACTTCCCGGCCGGCTCCCGGCTCCCGGTCGCGGTCAGCGCGGTGGCCGCACGGCTGGGTCGGCTGGGCGGGCAGCCGGCCGACCGGGTGCCGCCGCCGACCGTGCGGGTGCGGGACCGGTTCGGCCAGTGGTGGAGCGTGCAGGCCACCCGGCTCACCGGGCCGCCCCGGCCGCAGACCGCGGTGATCATCGAGCCCGCGCCGCCACGGCAGCGGTCCTCGCTGCTGCTCAGCGCCTACGGCCTGAGCCCGGCACAGACCAGGGTCGCCACCCTCGTGCTGCGCGGCCGCTCCACCCGCGAGATCTCGGCCGAGCTGTGCATCTCGGCCAATACCGTGCAGGAGCACCTCACCGCGGTCTTCGACCGGCTGGGCGTCCGCAGCCGCCGGGAGCTGGTCGCGCTGGCGCTGGCGGGGAACGGCTGAGCAACGCCCCCGGGGTCTGTCCCGTGTCGCGCGCGGCGGCGGGATCTAGCCTGTCGTCATGGCGATCAACGGGTTCGGGGTCACCGAGTTCCAGCTCTTCCTGCTGCGACGGATGGCCGACTACCACCCCGAGTTGGTCGAGGATGCGGTGCGGCGGCTCGGCGCCACCCGGGCCTCGATGCGGGAGGCGAACAAGCGCTGGCAGGCGATGGTCCGGGCGCCCCGGTTCCCGCGCGGCGGCGCCCGGTACGCCGCCGTGCTGGGGCCGGCGGAGGCGAGCCTGCCCCGGCGGATCGGCGACCTCGCCTGCACGGCCCGGCAGTGGGTGCTGCCGCTCTGGCCGGAGCTGCGCTTCGAGGTGCTGCTGGGACCGGCGGAGATCGGTGCGCCGGTGCTGAACGAGTGGCTGGTCCGCGCGCCGGGCGCTCCCGGGCCCGTGCTGCGTACGGCGGCCGACCTGGCTCCCTGGGGCTGCGTGGTGGGCGACGTGGGGGAGGCGTTCCCGGGGGCCGTGCCGCGCGAGGGGAGTGCGCCGACCCGCTTCCAGCTGGACTTCCGGGCGCCGGGCGCGGACGGGCGGGCGGGCTCCTGGACGGCCGACTTCACCTGGGGGCTGCTCCAGGAAGTCCGAGCGATGCAAGGCGATATTCAGTGAATGCCTTCGATTTGTAGGTCTGCGCCGTAATGTGGCAGCATAATCGCAGACACTGGATAGGCTTCACATCGGAAAGCGAAGGATCATGTCGGACGGCGCCCGCGTCATCGTCGGAGTCAGTGGCTCCCTGCACAGCCTGACCGCCCTGCACCGGGCGGCGGAGGAGGCCCGGGCCCGACAGGCCGTCCTGGTCCCGGTGCTGGCCTGGACCCCGGTCGGCGGCGAGCGCAGCTACCGCGCCCGGCCCTGCCCGCCGCTGCTCCGCGCCTGGCAGGATGCCGCCGGGGCCCGGCTGGAGAGCGCGCTCGGCCAGGCCTTCGGCGGCCTGCCGATCGGCCTGCCGGTGCAGCCGCTGGTGATGCGCGGCGAGGCCGGCCCGGTGCTGACCGCGCTGGCCGACCGGCCCGGCGACCTGCTGGTGGTCAGCACCGGCCGGCACGGCTCACTGCGCGGCCGCCTGCGCCGACTGCTGCGCGGCTCGGTCGCCCGCTACTGCCTCGACCATGCGCGCGGCGGCGTGCTCGTCGTCCCGCCGTCCACCCTGCACGACGACCTGCGCGCCCTGCACCGCGGCGACATCGACCTGCGGGAGCTCATCGCGGCCTGACGGTCCATCAACTACCGTGCACGGTCGGGCCGTCATCCCCCGTGCACGGTACAGCCGCCGACCACCGTACGCAGCGGCAGCAGCCCGCGCAGTTCCGCCGTCGGGCAGTGCAGCGGATCGACCGGCCACAGCGTCAGGTCAGCGAACGCCCCCGGCCGCAGGCTGCCGCGCTCGGCCTCCTCGCCGGTCAGCCGGGCGGCGTTCACGGTGTGCAGCGCGATCGCCTCGGCCCGTCCGATCGCGTGCTCGGGGCCGACCACCCCGGCCGTGGTGCTCCGGGTCGTCATGCCCCACACCGACAGCATCGCGCCGTACGGGCCGACCGGGAAGTCCGAGCCGGCCGAGAGCTGCGCTCCCTCGTCCAGCCACTCGCGCAGCGGGAACAGCGCGGCGGTGCGCTCCTCGCCCCAGGCCCGCTGCTGGGTGAGCGCGCCGTCGTGCAGCAGCGGGTGCTGCACCGTCACCGGGATCCCCAGCGCGACCGCCCGGGCCCGCTGGTCGGCCCGGGCCAGCCCGCCGTGCTCGACCACGAGCGTTCCCGGCGGCAGCCCCGGGTGGCGCTTCACCACCTGCTCGAAGACGTCCAGCAGCACCCGCAGCCCGCGGTCGCCCCAGGCGTGCACGCCCACCCGCCAGCCGCGCCCGACCACCCGCTCCACCGCGGCCAGCAGCTCGGCCGGCTCCCAGAGCAGCCGCCCGTGGTAGCAGGGCTGTCCCTGGTACGGCTGCTCCAGGGCGCCCGCCTCGAAGCCGCCGTCGATGCCGAACTTGACGCCCCACAGCCGCAGTCGGGCGTCGTCCCGGCCGTCCGCGCGCCAGTCGTCCATCCGGTCCAGCAGGGCGTCCACCTGCTCGGGGGTGCGGGCCGCGAAGCCGGAGAGCAGGGCCCGGACCCGGACGGCGAGCGCCCCCGCGGCCCGGGCCGCGTCCAGTACGTCGAGGTCCTCGACCGGGACGAGGCAGTCGCGCACCGTCCCGATCCCGGTGGCCGCGTAGTCGGCGGCGGCCGCGCGCAGCCCCTCGATCCGCTCGGCGAGGGTCGGCCGCGGCAGTACCCGCTCGACCGCCTCGATCGCCCGGTTGATCAGCCGGCCGGTCAGCCGCCCCCGCTCGTCCCGCTCGATCACCCCGCCGTCCGGGGCCTCGGTGGACTCGTCGATCCCGGCCAGTCGCAGCGCGGCCGAGTTGAGCACCATGTTGTACGCGCCGCGGCGCACCAGCACCGGGTGGTCGGCGGTGGCGGCGTCCAACTCCTCGGTGGTGGGCAGTCGTTGCTCGGTGAGCAGCACCTCCTGCCAGTTGACGGTGGTGACGATCCACTCCCCGGCGGGGGTGCGGGCGGCCCGCTCGCGGATCAGCGCCAGGAAGCCGTCGAGGTCCCGGGCCCGGTGCACCGGGACGCCGTGGACGCTGTGCCCGGCCAGGATCAGATGGGTGTGGGTGTCGTCGAAGGCGGGCAGCACCGTCGCGCCCGGGGCGTCCACCACCTCGGTGTCCGGCCCGACCAGGCTGTCCAGGCCGGTCGGCTCGGCGGCGAGGGCGGTGATCCGGCCGCCGGTGACGGCGATCGCCCGCTGCGGCGCCTCGCCCGGGACGAGGGTGTGCACGGCGGCGGCGCGGATCAGCAGATCGGCGGGGGCGGGGGTCCGCTCCGGGGTGGTCATGGCAGCTCCTGGGGGTGGGACAGTCCGGTGACCTTCTCGACGTAGCGCAGGCTCGGCTCGGCGAGCAGCCCGTGCACCTCGCTGAACACCGCGCGGGCCGGCACGGCGTTCCAGTGCTCGGGCAGCAGTGGCGCGGGCAGCCCGGGGTCGAGGTACGGCAGCCGGCGCCACTGGGTGAGCATCGGCACGTAGTCCCGGAAGGCCTCGACCGGGTCGATCCGCTCCCGCCCGCGCACCTGCTCGGCGACCGGGCGCCAGGCGTCCGTGAAGGCCGCGTACTGCGCCTCGATCGCCGGGAGGTCCCACCAAGTCGCCACCGCCGTACGGAGTTCGGCGAAGCCGGCGTACTCGGCGGAGAGGAAGAGGTGGACGTAGGCGCTCAGGCCGAGGCGTTCCAGCAGTCGGCGGGCGTCCGGCAGCAGCCGGGCGGGGGCCAGCCAGACGCCCGGGGCGGCGTTGCCGAAGCCGAGCCAGCTCAGCCGGGAGCGCAGCTGGTGGCGGTGGGCGCGTTCGGACTCCGGCACCGAGAAGACCGCCACCACCCAGCCGTCGGCGAGCTCGGCGGGCTCCAGGCTGTGGAAGATCCGGCGGTCGCCCTCGTCGAACACCGGGCCCATCGCGGGGGCCAGCCGGTAGCCGGTGCCCGAGCGGCGCTCCTGGAGCAGGGTGCCGGCCTTCTTCAAGCGGGAGATGGCCGAGCGGACGGCCGGGCCGTCGACGTCCAGCTCGGCCATCAGCGCGATCAGGTCGGCGATCGATATCCAGCCGCCGAGGCGGCGGACGAACTCGCCGTAGACGGTGTTGATCAGGGAGCTGGGCCGGGTCGTGCTCTCCGGCATCTGCGGGCCCTCCTCCCCGACGGCTGGTGGTGATCATAGCGACGCCACCGCGGGTCGGGTGGGCCGGTGGTGGGTCGGGCGTGGGGGTGGGGCGTGGGTGCGGGTGGGGCACGGGTGCGGTCGGGCTTAGGGCGTGTCTTGTGGATCAGGCCAGGCCCGCGACGCCAGGGCACGCACCTCGCCGCGTTGTCGTCGGTCGCCGATGGCCCCCAGCCTTCGGCCGGGAGGTGCCCCCACCGCATGGACTCCCTCCTCCGCCTTGCGATGCACGCACCCTGACGCCGCGGTCTGGTCCGACCTGATCCACAAGACGCGCCCTAGGCGTACGCGCCGGAGAGCAGGTGCCCGGCGCCGGGGGCGACGGCGGGCAGGCCGAGCGCCCGGAGCAACTGGTGGGTGGTGCAGATCGCCGCCGAGACCACCGGCTTGCCGAGCAGCTGCTCGGCCTCCTCGACGGCGGACAGCGAGGGCATCTGCACGCAGGCGGAGAGCACCACCGCGTCCGCCTCGCCGTGCGCCAGGCCCTTGGCGATCCCGGGCAGCCGGGCCGCGTCGTGGGCGGCCACGTCGAGGTTGTCGGCGATCTCCAGCGCGGCGTGGTCGAGCACCTCGATGCCCTCCCCGCCGAGGTAGTCGACCACCGTCGCGGCCAGCGGGCGCAGGTACGGGGTGACCATCGCGACCTTCCGCGCACCGAGCGCCCGCAGCCCGGCGACCAGGGCGCCGGCGCTGGTCACCACGGGCGCGGGCGCGCCGTTCTCGACGGTGCGGCGGTGCAGCCGCTGCTCGGCCTCGCGGTGGTAGCCGGGGCCGGTGGCCATCACCGCGACCAGGCAGGCGTAGCCGATCACGTCGACCCGGGCGTCCGAGAGCTCGGCGGCGCAGCGGTCGGACTCGCCGTCCATGGCGCGCAGTTGCTCGGGGGTGACCCTGGTCATCCGCATCCGGCTGGAGTGGAAGGTGAACCGTTCCGGGGCGACCGCCTCGCGGGCCCGCAGCAGGGCCGGGACTTCGGTCTCCATGGTGACGTTGGAGCTCGGGACGATCTGGCCGATCCGGTAGGTGGTCATCTGCGCCGGACTCCTCTCAGCGGGCGTCGATCACGGGGTTGGCGAGGGTGCCGATCCGCTCGATGGTGGCCTCGACCAGGTCGCCGGGCTGCAGGAACTGCGGCGGGACCATGCCGGCGCCGACCCCGGAGGGGGAGCCGGTGGCGATGACGTCGCCGGGTTCCAGGGTCATCCCGGCGGAGATGTCGGCGATCAGCCGGGCGATGCCGAACAGCATGTGGCGGGTGTTGGAGTCCTGCCGCAGTTCGCCGTTGACCCGCAGCGAGAGGTCGAGCTGCTGCGGGTCGGGGATCTCGTCGGCGGTGACCACGACCGGGCCGAACGGCGCGTAGCTGTCCTGGCCCTTGGAGAAGAACCACTGCCCGCTGCGGCGCTGGTCGCGGGCGCTGATGTCGTTGACGATGCTGTAGCCGAACACGTGCCGCCAGGCGTCCGCCTCGCTCACCCGGAACGCGGGCTCGCCGATCACCACGGCGAGTTCGCACTCCCAGTCGAGCTGCTTGGTGAGGTCGGCGTTGTGCAGGATGGGTTGGCCGGGGCCGGTGACGGCGGTGGCCGGCTTGCCGAACAGTACCGGGCGGTCCGGGAGTTCGCGCTCGGTGTCCAGGGTGCGGTGCGACTCGGCCACGTGCTCCACGTAGTTGAGGCCGACCCCGACGATCTTGCCGGGGCGCAGCGGGGCGCACAGCGTGACCTCGGCCAGCGGCCGGGTGGCCGGCGTCCCGGCGGTCAGGGCGCGGGCGGTGGCCAGGGCCGGTTCGCCCGCCCGGATCAACCCCAGGAGGTCGTCGGGGAGTTCGACGCCGGCGCCGGTGGCGAGGGCGGTCAGGTCGGCGACCCGGTCGCCGTCGGTGCGGGCGCCGAGCCGGGGGGTGGGGTCGCCGTCGGCGCGGTAGGTCAGCAGCTGCATCGGGTGGACTCTCCTGTTACGGGGTGGTGGGGTCGGTGGTGTCGATGGTGTCTTGGTGCCCGTCGTGGGCCGGGTGGGCCTCCTCGCGGTAGAGGCTGAGGGAGTGCATCACCGGGAAGTCGTTGAAGGAGAACAGGCAGGCGTCCTCGCCCTGGTCGAGGTTCTCGTGCTCGTGCCAGGCCCAGGATGGCACGACGAAGATGTCGCCCTGCTGCCACTCGAAGCGCTGCCCGGCGATCACCGAGACGCCCCGGCCCTTGGCGGCGGTGTAGACCACCGAGCCGGTGTGCCGGTGGGCGCGGGTGGCCTGGCCGGGGCGGAGCAGCTGGAGGTGGGCGGACATGGTGGGCATCACCGAGCCGCCGGTGACCGGGTTGGTGTACTCCATGATCACGCCGTCGTACGGGGATCCCTCGGTGGCGCGGGCCAGTTGACACAGGGCGTAGTAGCTGGGATCCCAGGGCCAGCCGAGCAGCGGCGAGTAAGGGCGGGTCCACTTCTCGACGCCGTACGGGAGCAGGTTGCCGCCGTAGCTGAGCAGCGAGGAGTTCGGGACCGGGCCGGGGCGCTGGTAGAGGTCCGGGTGGACTTCGTAGAAGTTGGCGTCGAGGGTGTTGACCAGCGGGATGTCCAGGCCGTCCTGCCAGATCACCGGGTTGTCCTCGGCCTCGTTGCCGTGCTCGTGCCAGGTGCCGTTGGGGGTGATCGCGAAGTCGCGCGGGCCGACCCGGAGCTTCTGGCCGTCGACGATCGTCCAGGCGCCGGTGCCCTCGTGGACGAAGCGCAGGGCGGAGGCCTGGTGGCGGTGCGCGGTCATCGCCTCGCCGGGGCCCATGATCTGCAGGCCGGTGTACAACAGGCCGACGGCGGCGCTGAGTTCGCGGCGTCCGGGGTTGACCAGCATCACCACCCGGCGGCCCGCGTCGTCGGCCTTCACCAGCGGGAGGGCCTTGCGGACCAGCGGGCGCAGGTCGGCGTAGCGCCAGAGCACCGGGACGGACTTCGGCTGCGGGTACCAGGGTTCGATCTCGTTCGCCACCGTCCACAGGGCGCCGGCCTCGTGCTTGGCCAACTCCTCGTAGTAGGCCAGGAGTTCTGGGCTGTCGTGGACGCGGGCCCGGCCGATCCGGCCGTCGTCGTAGCTGCCTTCGGCGCTCATGGCTCCTCCTCGGTCAGGTGTCGTCGCGGGGGTACGTCAGGGGCCGCAGCGGGCGGTCGTTCACGTGCAGTTGAAAGACGTCGAAGCGGTTGTAGTGGCCGACGATGTCGTGCATCTGCTTGGGCTGGATGCAGCGGCCGAGGTCGATCTCGGCGTAGACGATGCCCTCCTCGTCCACCAGCGGCTCGGTGACCGCCCGGCCGTCCGGTCCGAAGATCCCGGACAACGCGCTGTGCGGGCGGGTGAGTTGCCTGCGCAGCTGCGGGTCGTCGCCGGCGATCAGGTCGACCATCTCCGGTGAGACGGTGGAGCAGGAGACCACGGTGAACAGCTTGCCCTCGAAGCAGTGGGCGGCGGCGCGCAGCGCGATCGCCTCCGCCATGTCGTAGTCCTCGGGGCCCACCGGCAGGGCGATGTAGGCCGCGGCGTGGACGAGTTCGCCCTGCGCCAGCAGGGTGAAGCGGGCCAGGGTGTTGGTGTTCTCCCCGCAGGCCAGGGCGCCGAGCGGGCCGACGGCGGTGTGGTGCACCTTCAACGAGCTGCCGTCGCCCTGGGTCCAGGTCAGCTTCTCGGCCCAGGTGGGCACCAGTTTGCGGTGCACTCCGAGGAGTTCGCCGTCCGCGCCGATGATCAGCAGGGTGTTGTACAGCACCCCGAGGCTGTGCCGGCCGCGCTCGTTGACGCCGATCACCAGCACCACCCCGGCCTGCCGGGCGGCCGAGCACAGGGTTTCCACGTACGGCCCGGGGACGTCCACCGCGGCGCGGTACAGCCGTTCGTACCAGGGCGAGCCCTGCACCGGGGTCATCGTCCAGTTCCAGTACGGGTAGCCGGGTACGAAGACCTCGGGGAAGACCACGAGTTCCGCGCCGCGGCCGGCCGCCTCCCGGATCAGGGCGACGGCCTTGTCCACGGTGGCGGCCGGGTCCAGGTAGACCGGGGCGGCCTGGACGGCGGCGGCGGTGAAGCGCGGCAGGTCCATGGGTCTTCCTCACTCCTCGGTCGGAGCCGGCCGCCAGCGGCGGTGGACGGGCGGGGCGGCCTCCCGCAGCAGGTGCAGGCGCGGGGAGACCTTGTCGGCGCCCGGTCCCGGCGGCCTGCGGCGCCCGGCCAGCCAGGGCGCGGGCCAGGGGGCGCCCGGGCCGGTGTAGTCCTGGTCGGCGGCGGCGTGCAGGGTCCAGAACGGGTCGTGCAGCTGGGCCCGGCCGACCGCGACCAGGTCGGCGCGGCCTGCCAACAGGACGGAGTTGGCGTCGTCGTGGCCGGAGATCGCGCCGACGGCGACGGTCGGCAGGCCGGTGGCGGCGCGGACCAGTTCGGCGAAGGGCGTCTGGAAGCCGCGCCCGTACGGCGGCCGCTGGTGCGCCACCACCTCGCCGGTGGAGACGTCCACCGCGTCCGCCCCGGCCTCGCCCAGCGCGCGGCAGATCGCCACCGCCTCGGCCTCGGTGGTCCCGCCGGGGGCCCAGTCGGCGGCCGAGATCCGGACCAGCAGCGGCCGCCCGGCGGGCCAGACGGCGCGGACGGCGGACAGCACCTCGACCGGCAGTCGCAGCCGGTGGGCGAGCGGCCCGCCGTAGCCGTCGGTGCGGTGGTTGGTGAGCGGGGAGAGGAAGGTGGAGAGCAGGTGCCCGTGGCCGAACTGGAGCTCCAGCACGTCGAACCCGGCCCGGGCGGCGCGCTCGGCGGCGGCAGCGAAGTCGGCGGTGACGGCGGCCAGTTGGACCTCGTTGGCCTCGTGCGGGACGGCACTGCCGGAATCCCAGGGCAGTGGCGAGGGGGCGAGCAGCGGCCAGCCGTCGGCGAGCGGGCGGCCGATGCCGTCCGGTCCGGGCGCGGCCGTGGCGCCCCGGCGACCGGCGTGGGTGAGCTGGATGCCGACCGGGGTGTCGCTCACCGCCGCGACGGCGCGCCGGAGTTCGGCCCAGGCGCCCTGCTGGCGGTCGGTCCACAGCCCGGGGCAGTGGTCGGTGGCCCGGCCCTCGGGGCCGACCGCCGTCATCCCGGCGATCACCAGCCCGGCGCCGCCGAGCGCGTGGGCGGTCAACTGGGCCCGGTCGAAGGCGCTGGGCAGCCCGTCGGGGGAGGTGAAGGTCGCCAGCGGGGGCACCACGATCCGGTTGCGCAGCTCCAGGGCGCCGAGTTTCAGCGGACGGAACATCGGCGGCACCCCGGGGGAGCCGCCGGTGGCGGCGTCCACGGCGGCGGTGAACTCCGGGTCGCGGGCCCGCAGGTTGCCGTAGGTGACCCGGCGGCTGCGGGTGAGCAGGTTGAAGGCGAACCGGTCCGGGTCCTGCCCGGTGCGGCGCCCCACCGTCTCGAACCACTCCAGGCTGGCCTGCGCGGCCCGCTGGGTGGACTCCACCACCGGCCGGCGTTCGGCCTCGTAGGCGGCCAGTGCGCCGTCCAGGGTGGGCTGTTCGCTCAGCGCGGCGGCCAGGGCGAGGGCGTCCTCCAGGGCCAGCTTGGTGCCCGAGCCGATCGAGAAGTGCGCGGAGTGCGCGGCGTCGCCGAGCAGCACGGTGTTGCCGTGGCGCCAACTGGCGTTGCGGACGGTGGTGAAGCGGATCCAGCGGGAGGCGTTGGGGATCAGCCGGTGGCCGTCCAGGTGCCCGGCGAACAGCTCCGCGCAGCGCTCCACGCTCGCCAGGTCGCTCTCGCCGCGCGCGAACTCCCGTGCCGCGAGGGCCTCGAAGCCCGCGCGGCGCCAGGCGTCGGCGGCGACCTCGACGATGAAGGTCGAGCGGGTGGCGCTGTACGGGTAGGCGTGCACCTGCACGGTGCCGAAGTCGAACTCCTCGACGATGAAGGTGAAGGCCTCGAAGACCTTGTCGGTGGCGAGCCAGATGTAGCGGCAGTGCCGCTCGTCCAGTTCGGTGCGGAAGGTCTCCGGATGGGCGGCCCGGGTGCCGGAGTTGATGCCGTCGGCGGCCACCACCAGGTCGTACTCGGCGGCGAGCCGGTCGGCCGGCGGGGCGGACGTGCGGTAGCGCACGTCCACCGCCAGCTCGGCGCAGCGGTCCTGGAGGACGGCGCGCAGCCGGTTGCGGTCCAGGGCGGCGAAGCCGTGCCCGCCGCTGGTGCGGACCTGGCCGGCGTAGCGGATGTCGATGTCGCTCCAGCGGGCGAACTCGGCGCTGATCGCGGCGAAGACCTTCGGGTCGGCCTGGGCGATGCCGTCCAGGGTCTCGTCGGAGAACACCACGCCGAAGCCGAACTCGTCCTCCCGGCCGTCCCGTTCGAACACGGTGATCTCGCGCTCGGGGTCCAACTGCTTGGCCAGGGCGGCGAAGTAGAGCCCGCCGGGGCCGGCGCCGATCACCGCGATCCGGCGCGGGCCGCCGGCCGTGTGCTGCTGCGGCGCGCCGGCCCCGGCGGGCTGCGGCTTGCCCGTCATGCGACCACCTCCGGCTGCTGCGGACCGGCCTCGGTGAGCGCCCGGCGGACCGGGGCGGGCCAGGGCTCGGCGCCCTTGACCCGCGGCGCCGCGTGCACCACCGACATCCGGCCGCTGGCGGCCAGTCCCTGCGGGCCGTGCACCTCGAAGGCGTAGTGCAGCGAGGAGCCGCCGACCCGGACCACCCGCAGCTCGGTGCGGACCACGTCCCCGAACCAGAGCCGCTCCCGGTAGTCGGCCTCGAAGTGCACCCGGGGGATCCGTCCGAACAGCTCGGCCAGTCCGAGCCGGCGCAGCAGCGCCGCCTCGGCGGCCTCGGCCCAGCGTTGCACGGCGGAGAAGTGGTAGTGCCCGGCGGCGTCGGTGTCCGACCACTCGACCCGGCGCTCGATGGTGATGGCGGCGGGGGCGGGCGCCGGTTCCGGTGTCGCGTGCTGCGGTGCGGCGCCCTGGGGCGCGGTGCCTTGCGGTGCCGCGTCCTGCGGTGCGGCGTTCTGAGGTGTCACGGCGGCCCTTCTGCGCAGCTCGGCGCGGAGCAGCTTGCCGGTCGCGGTGCGCGGCAGCTCGGGAACGAACTCGACGGCGCGCGGGTACTTGTACGGCGCGATGGTGCGTTTGACGTGCTCCTGGAGCTCCTTGACGGTCTCGGCGCCGCCCGAGGTGCCCCCGGTCAGCACCACGTACGCCTTGACCACCGTGCCGCGCCGCTCGTCCGGCGCGGCCACCACGGCGCAGTCGGCGACCGCCGGGTGGGCGGCCAGCGCCTGTTCCACCTCGGGGCCGGCGATGTTGTACCCGGCCGAGACGATCATGTCGTCGTTGCGGGCCTGGTACCAGAAGTAGCCGTCCCGGTCGCGCAGATAGGTGTCGCCGGTGAGGTTCCAGCCGCCGCGGACGTACTCGCGCTGGCGCTCGTCGTCCAGGTAGCGGCAGCCGGTGGGGCCCTTGACGGCGAGCAGTCCGGGTTGGCCGTCCGGTACCGGGTTGCCCTGCCGGTCGAGTATCGCCGCCCGGTAGCCGGGGACGGGGCGGCCGGTGGCACCGGGCCGGATGTCGTCGTCGGCGGCCGAGATGAACACGTGCAGCAGCTCGGTGGCGCCGATCCCGTCGATCAGCCGCTGGCCGGTGGCGGCGTGGAAGGCCCCCCAGACGGCGGCGGGCAGCGGCTCGCCGGCCGACACGCAGCGCCGTACGCCGGACAACCGGTCGGCGAGCCCGGCGGCCAGGATCGCCCGGTACGCGGTGGGCGCGGTGAACAGCACGCTCACCCCGTGCCGGGCGACCTCCTCGGCGAGTTGTTCGGGGGTGGCCTTCTCCAGCAGCAGGCTGGCGGCGCCGACCCGCAGCGGGAAGACCAGCAGGCCGCCGAGGCCGAAGGTGAAGCCGAGCGGCGGGGTGCCGGTGAAGAGGTCGTCGGGGGTGGGGCGGAGCAGGTGGCGGGAGAAGGTGTCGGCGTTGGCCAGCACGTCCCGGTGGAAGTGCAGGGTGGCCTTGGGCCGACCGGTGGTGCCGGAGGTGAAGGCGATCAGCGCGACGTCGTCGGCGGCGGTCGGTACGGCGGCGAAGCCGGGGCGCTGGGTGGCGCTGCGGGCGGTGAGGTCCTCGGGGCCGGGGCCGCCGAAGGAGAGGACCCGCAGCCCGGGGGTGTCGGCGAGGTCGAGCTCGGTGCGGAAGCGGTGGTCGCACAGGGCGACGGTGGGGCGGGCGATCCGGGCCAGTTCGGTCAGCTCGGCCGCGCGGAGCAGCGGCATGGTGGTGACGACCACACCGCCGGCTTTCAGCACCCCGAGCCAACAGGCTGCCAGCCAGGGGGTGTTGGGGCCGCGTAGCAGGACGCGGTTGCCGGGGACCAGGCCCAGTTCCTCGGTGAGCAGGCGGGCTGTCCGGTCGGCGTGGTCGCGCAGTTCGCCGTAGCTCCACCGGGTGGTGGGGGTGAGCAGGCAGCGGCGGTCGGGGCCCAGGCGGGCGATGGTGTCGTCGAGCAGGGCGGATGCGCAGTTCAGGCGGTCGGTGAAGGCCAACTCCGGTAGTTCGAAGAGGAGTTCTGGCCACTGGTCGAAGGGCGGGAGATGGTCTCGGCAGAACGTGTCCATGTGCGCCGAGGGGGAGAGCTCCATGGGCGGCACCTCGTCGGGCGAGCGGGAGTGAAGCCAGTATGGCGCGCTCGTGACGCCAGTCAAGAGAGCGATACATGCATTCGGGCGACGGGGGCGGTCGGCGCAGGTCGGGGGTGGGGCGGGGCACGCGGAACGCCCCGCGGGCCGGTGGGGCCCGCGGGGCGGATGGGGCGCATGGGTGTGGTGATGGGTGGTGGGGTTCCTGGGAGCAGCGGGCGGCGCCGGGCGTTCAGCCCCCGGTGGTGTGGAGGACGGCGTCCGGGGTCCGGCCGTCCTCGGCCTGCCGGGTGCGCTCGGCGAGCAGTCGGACGAACGGGGTGAGCCCGGGCAGTGCCACCGCGGCCCCCGGGCCGGCGTAGTGCACGTAGAGCAGCGCCGAGTCGACCCGGACCACCGTCTCCGCAGTCGAGTCGCCCCGGGTGCGGGCGGCGCTCTGGTCGCCGACCGCCTGGACCGCCGCCGGGGCCGCGTCGCCCCGGGCGTTGAGCAGGTCGAGCCGGGTGTCGAAGGCCCGGCCGGCCGCCTCGGCGGAGCTGAAGGTGACCACGGTGAACTGCACGGACGGCAGCGGAGGGGCACTGAACGAGACGGTCGCGTAGGCGAGTTGCTGGTCGCAGGCGCCCGGGAGCAGGCAGGGCGCGCCCGGCCCGCTGCCCGTCCCGGAGCGCGGTGCGCCCTGCTGCTGCCAGCCGCTCGGCATCGCGGCGGCGTCCGGCAGCACGCCCTGCACCCGCGCGGGATCGCGGATGGTCCGGGCGGCGTGGGCGAGGTCGGGCCCGGTGGGTTGCAGCAGCGGGCGCGAGCCGAGGTTGATCCCGAGTGCGACCAGCGCGGCGATCAGGACCAGGGCCAGGACGGTGAGGACGGCGGCGTTGCCGCGCCGGGCGGCCAGTGCCCGGGCGGCGCCGGCGGCCGCCGGGTCGACCCTCAGCTGGACGGTGCTCGGGCCGCCGGCCGGCGTGTCCGGGTCGACCCGGAGCTGGACGGTGCTCGGATCCGGACCCGGGCCGGTCCGCAGCTGGACGGTGCTCGGGCCCGGGTTCGGGTCCGTCCGCAGCTGGACGGTGGTCGGGCCCGCCGCCTGCTCCGTCCGCAGCTGGACGGTGGTCGGATCGGCCGTCCCGCCGAGGTCGGTGGTGGTCAGGTACTGGGCGAACCCCGGGTCGGTGGCGAGCAGTCGGGCGACGGCCGAGGCCAGCTCGGCCCGCGCTGCCGGAGCGTCCGGGTCCGCCTCGATCGCCGACAGCGCCCGGGCCCCCTCGGGCAGCAGCCGCAGCCGGGCCCGGACCACTTCGGCCACCGCCTGCCCCCGCCCGCCGGGCGTGCCCCGGGCCAGGCGCACCAGCGCTCCCACCGCACCCGCCACCAGCTCGCGGCCGTCCCCCATGGCAATTCCCCCCGCCGTACGAGTCGTTGCCCCCAGGCTCCCGGACCGGCCGTCGCGGCACACCCCCCTCCGGTCGAACGGAGACGCAACTGCAACCGGGTACGGACCTGGCGGAAACCCGGCGGCCCGCCGGTCCCGCCCGTCATGGGTAGGCCAGCTTCGCCATCACCGCCACCGGCAGGGCGGGGTTGGCCGCCGCGGCCTCGGCGGTGCGGGGGTCCGGAGAGGCCAGGCAGGCGGCCAGGGCGGCGGGGGAGGCGTTCGGGTGGGCAGCGATGGCGCGCAGGGCCTTGACGGGGGTGGGCGGGGTGGTGGCGATGCGGTCCAACAGCGCGGTGGGGGCGCCCGGGTTCCTGGCCACGGCGGTGGCCACCTTCGTACCGAACCGGTCCAGCACGGTGGCGAGTTGGACACCGTCGAGGCCCGGATGCGGGGCCACCGACTTGACCACGCTCGCGTCCGCGTCCGCGGCGAGTCGGTCCCGGAGGTCCGTCGGCAGCGCCCGGTGCTCGGCGACCAGCATGCGGACCCTGGGCTCGGGCGCGGCCGCGAGGGCACGGAGTTCGGCAGGAGCGGCGGCGGCGATCCGGGGGAGCAGGGTCGGGCCGATCCGGACGGCGGCCGCGAGCCGGGCGAGCAGGTCGAACGGGACGGCGGGGTGGTGGGCGAGCAAGCGCCGGACGTCGTGGCCGTCGTCCTCGGCCAGCCGGCTCATCAGTGCCGCGTCGATCCCCGGGTTCCGGGCCAGGTTGGACCGGACCCAGGGGATCTCGTCCCCGGCCAGCCGGTGGTACGTCCCGGCGGGTAGCCCGGGGTGGGTGGCGAGCGCCTGCCGGATCAGCATGTGGTCGGCCACCAGCCGGGCGGCGGCCGCCCCCGGGGTGGCCGGATTGGCTGCCGCCTGTTCGCGGACCGTCACCTCGGGATCGTCCAGCAGGGCCGTGAGCAACTCCGCAGGCGTGGCCTCGTTGGCCGCGGCCGAGCGTCGGACCTGCGCCGCCGGGTGCGCGGCCAGCCGCGCCAGCAGATCCGATCCGGTCGTGTGGAGGGCGAGTTCGGACACCACGTCGTCGGATCCGTCGGCCGCGAGGAGTGCCGCGACCTCCTCCGGCAGTCCGACCGCGGAGGCGAGCCGTGCCCGCACCGGCTCGTCCGGGTCGCGGGCGAACAGCGGGGCCCAGGCCGGGTCCCCGCGTCCCTCGTCCAGCAGGATGAGCGCGACCCGCGGCCGGGCGAGCGGGTCGACGTCCCCGACGGGCAGCAGGCCGCGCTCGGCCAGCCGGACGGCGGCGTCCTCGAACCGTTCGGCCAGCAGCCGCACCTGCCGCAGGTCGAGGTCCGTCCGCTCCGCGAGTGCGCACGCCAACTCCTCGTCGGTGTCGGTGAGTCGGGCGATCATCCGCCCGAGCAGCTCGGGCGGCAGGGCGGGGTTGCGGGCGACGGCGTGCAGCAGGGCGGGCATCCGCGCATTCTGCCCGCCGCCCGGCGGGGTCCGCCGCCGGTTTTCGTGCGGGCCCGGCCGGCTGCCGTCGTCCGCCCGCCGGGGCGTCGGGCCCGGGTCAGCGCACGGGTGCCGACATCACGGGTGCCGACATGTAGACGGCCCGCCGCCCGTAGTACTCCGGCACCGTGACCTCCCGGTGCGCCCGGTAGCCGAGCAGCCGCAGCAGGATGTCCGCGCCGCGCACCGCGACCATCGAGATCCGCTCGAAGCCCTGCTCCTCGGCCCGTTCGCGGAAGTGCCGCATGAACCCCAGGGCGACCTCCCGGCCGCGCAGGTCCTCGGCGATCACCAGGTCGTGCACGTGCAGGTTGGCCGAGGCGTACGCGGTCCGCTCCGGCTGGGTGAGGTCCGGGCAGCGCAGCGGTGGGTACGGCAGGCTCAGCAGGTAGCCGCGGACGGCGCCCTGCTGCTCCAGCACGTAGCAGGTGTCCGGTGAGCTGCGGGCCCGGGACTGCAGCGCCTCCCGGCCCTCGGACAGGCCGTCGGCGGCGTAGGCGTCGTGTTCGAGCGCGACCACGGCGTCCCAGTCGCCGTCGGTCAGCGGCCGGATCCGGAGGTCCTCGCTCACCGGGTCGCCGCTCACCGGGCCGTCCCCTCCGCACCGGCGACCGCCCCCTCCGCACCGGCGTCCGGGCCTTCCGGGCCGGTGTCCAGCCCCTGGGCGCGGGCGGCGGCCACCAGCGGTGCCCAGGCCTCGACCAGTACCGCCCAGCGCTCGGCGTCCTGCCGGGCCTCGTCCAGGAGCTGCCCGCGCCGCGCGGCCACCACGTCCGCCAGCTCGGCGTACTTGCCGCCCAGCTTGCGGTAGGAGCGGTCCAGGACGTCCAGGCAGTGCTCGTTCCCGGCCCGGTCCCAGTCGACGCTGCCGCGCACCAGGTCGACGATCGGCTCGACCCGCAGCCCGTGCCGCTCGTCCAGCAGCTCGCGACCCAGGTCGATCATGCCGCCGTAGACCGGGTACAGGTACAGCATCGAGAGCAGGAACTTGACGAACCGCAGCTGGTAGTTAACGAAGCCGGTGCCGGTGCGGCGCTCGGGCGTGTAGTAGTTGACGATGTGCCGGTTGTGGACGACGCCGGGCAGCCGGGAGTGGACCAGGGCGTGCAGCAGGGCGTAGTCGCTGCCGATGGTCTCGATCGAGGGCAGCAGCGGCAGCACCTCGTAGGCCCGGTGGTCCAGGGCGATGTTGCACATGTAGACGTCCCAGATGTCGGGCACGCCGAGGACGGACTCGTCGGTGGTGAACGGCTCCGAGCCGGCGCCCTTGAACGAGACGTCGACCATCGCGTCCCGCTCCTCCTCCGGCCACACCGGCGGGGTCCACAGGCGCACCACGTCGCGGTAGACGGCCGGGTCCAGCTCGTGGATCTCGCTGATGTCCACGTTGAGTTCGCCGATGAAGGAGCCGCTGACCAGCATCACCGGCTTGTCCGCGTCGGCCGGGTCGAGTTCGGAGCGGGTCACCCCGGCCACCGCCTCGCCGGCCGGTCGGCCGATCGAGAGCAGCTCGTGGTGGATCGGGAAGACCTTCCGGCCGTCGACGACCTGGAAGTCGGCGTCGTCGTTGCGCAGGTGCGCCGAGGTGCAGCCGAGGGCGGCCGCGCCCAGGAAGAGCCGGTTGACGCAGGAGCCGTACGCGACGGCCGGCGGGAGCATCAGGTCGAGCAGCAGGTCGGGGTCGGCGGCGCCGGAGCGCTCGGCCACCCGGCGCAGGAACTCCCGCTGCCGCGCCTCGCCCAGGTGGTGGACGACCACGCCGGGGGTCGGCTCCAGCGCGGCCACGGCGCCCGCGTTCTGCGCGAAGGTGGCGGCGTCGGTGGTGTCGAGGATGAGCAGGTGCACCTCGGCCCCGAAGTTCGCGACGGCGTAGGCCGCCTCCTCGGCGAGTTCCGCGATGGTCTCGGGGCAGGAACGCATGGTGGGCAGGGCGAGGCAGACTCTCTGCATGGCGGTGGTTCTCCGTCGGTTCGTCAGAACGGTTGCGGCAGTGGCGCCGTGAGGGCTTGGAGCGCACCACCGTGGACTAGACCACTTCCCAAGTCAACGATTGACAGCGGGGCTGCGGCGGGGTGGAATGCGCCCCCGCCCGGCGATTCCGGGGGCCCTTCGGGGCCGTGTGGACCGAGCCCGGACCCGCTTCCGGACAGGGCGGAGTACGGACCCGGCGGCGCGCCCTGTCGCCGCCGGGTCCGCACGTGCGGACGAATTCCCCTCGTTGATCCGAACGGCCGTGCGGCATCGGGCGGTTCAAGCCCGTCGATTCCGCCGCTAGGGTCAATTCGTGACCGGTACCTGCCGATACCGGCAATGACGTCATTACGCCGTTCGGAGGAGCCAGCATGCCCGAACAGTGGCTGCCCGGTGCCGAGATCCACGACCTCGGCGACCACGCGCCGACCGACCACCAGTACCCCCCGAAGGCCATCGCGCACATCACCTGGGACCGCAACGCCACCGCCGCGGCGCCGCAGGACTGGTGCTCCTACGAGGACCTCGTCGGGTACTTCACCGGCGCCGGTGCCGGCAACGCCCCGCACCTGGTCTGGGACCCGTTCAGCGGCCGCACGGCCCAGCTCTTCCCCGCCGACTCCCGCTCCAAGAGCCTGCTCAGCCCCGACCGGAGCCCCACCCGCACCAACCGGGCCGGGCTGGTCGTGATCCAGATCGAGGCGGTGTTCTTCCCCTACTGCCGCTACCAGGGCACCGTCTACCCCCGGCTGGTCGACACCCCGTGCGCGGGCTGGGACCGGATCCACGCCTGGATCTCCTCCTGGGGCGTGCCCGACGTCTGGCCGATGGGGCGGCCGACCGACTTCACCGAGCACCGCGACGAGCGGGTCTGGGAGACCGCGGGCGGCTGGTACGCGCACGCCCACGTGCCGTACAACGACCACGTCGACCCCGGCTCCTGGCCCGCCTTCACCGCCGGCCCCGGCTCGCCCACCGGCCCGCCCTCCCAGCAGCACCCCGTCCCGCCCGCCGACCCGACCCCCGCCCGGTACCAGGTCACCGTCAACGGCCTGGCGTACGGCTACGGCGCCCAGGGCTACCAGGTGACCACCGTCGGACGGGCGCTGGTCGCGGCCGGCTTCGGCACCCACTACCACTCCGGGCCCGGACCGAACTGGACGGACGCCGACACCGAGAACTACGCCGACTACCAGGCGAGCCTGGGGTACTCCGGGCAGGCGGCGGACGGCGTCCCGGGCGAGGCCTCGCTGCGCCGGCTGCTCGGCTACCTGCCCGGCCCGCGGACCGTCTCGCTCGCCCACGTCGTCGCGGCGGCGCGCAGCGACCCGGGGGCGGAGCAGGGGCACCGGACGTACGGGGCGGAGGTGGCGATCGTCGAACAGGCGCTGGCGGACGAGGGGTTGCTCGAACAGCGCTGGGTGGACGGGTCGTACGGCAGCCTCACGGTGACGGCGTACGCGGGCTGGCAGCGTCGCTGCGGGTACTCGGCGGGCGCAGCGGACGGGATCCCTGGGCGGGACTCGCTGCACCGGCTCGGTGCGGCGCGGGGGTTCGCGGTGACGGACTGACGGGCTGACGGGCTGCCGGGCCGAGGGGCTGCCGGCCGACGGGTCGTCGGGGTCGGCGTGGGTACTCCCCGGGGAGGCGGTCGGCCGCGGCGACGCCGGGGCACGTACTCGCCAGGGAGTAGCCGAGGTTACTTCCGCCGTCAGATGCCCGATGAGGGGCGGGCGGGGGAGTCTGGGCGCGTCATCGTGACCCAGACTCGAAGGAGGTACCCGTGCCCCCGTCCACCGAAGCCGTCGCGGCCCCCGGCGCGGGGCGGCGGTCAGCGGGCCGCCGACTGTCGCCGGGAGCGCGCAAGCGCCTGGTGGTGCTGCACGTCGTCGTCTCGGTGAGCTGGCTGGCCCTGATGCTCTGCCTGCTCACCCTGGCGGTGACGGCTCTCACCACCGACGACGCCGACCGGCTGAGAACGGCCTACCGGGCGATGGGCCTGCTCGGCGACGCGCTCGTCCTGCCGCTGAGCCTGCTCACCTTCCTGAGCGGGGTGGCGCTGGGGCTCGGCACGTCCTGGGGCCTGTTCCGGTACTACTGGGTGAGTACCAAGTTCTGGCTGACGCTCGGTGCGATGGTGGCCTCGGTCTTCGCCCTCACCGCCCGGCTGCACGACGCGGTCCGGGTGGCGGACGCCCACCCGACCGGCCCCGTCCCGGTGGCGGAGCTCGGATTCGTCCGCTACAACGCGGTGATCGTCCCGGCGGTGGCCCTGGCGCTCTACCTGTTCAACGTGATCCTCTCGGTGTACAAGCCCTGGGGCCGCCGCAAGGCCGCGGGCGCGCGTCCGGGCCGAATACCCGGCGCCTCGGGCGCGGCCGCGCCCGGCCCGGGCTCCGAGGGCCGGTGACGGCGCGCCCGGGCACACCGGCCCGGGGAATGCCCGTACGGCGGGTGGGCGTTGTCCACCCACGTGACCAGCGCTACGCCCGCGACCAGGCTCTCCGTCCTCGACCGCTCCCGGACCAGGCAGGGCGAGGAGCCGGCGCAGGCACTGCGCGACACCGTGGCCTTCGCCCGTGAGATCGAGCGGCTGGGCTACCACCGCTTCTGGGTCTCCGAGCACCACGGCGTGCCCGGGGTGGCCGGGTCGGCGCCCACGGTCCTCGCGGCGGCGGTCGCGGCGGCCACCAGCCGGATCCGGGTCGGCACCGGCGGGGTGATGCTGCCCAATCACCAGCCCATGGTGGTGGCCGAGCAGTTCGGGGTGCTGGCGGCGCTGTTCCCGGGCCGGATCGACATGGGGCTCGGCCGCTCGGTGGGCTTCACCGACGGCGTCCGGCGGGCGCTCGGGCGGGAGAAGGACGCGGCCGACGACTTCGGCGGCCAGCTGACCGAGCTGCTCGGGTACTTCGACGGCACCCAGCAGGTGCACCGCGGCGTTCACGCCCGCCCGGCCGAGGGCCTGCACGTGCCGGCCTTCGTACTGGCCACCGGCGCGGGCGCCGAGCTGGCCGCCGAGGCCGGGCTGCCGCTGGTCATCGCCGCCGCACGCGGGGAGGAGCGGATGCTCGCCGCCCTCGACGGTTACCGCAGCCGCTTCCGCCCCTCCGCGCAGTCCGCCGAACCGTATGTGGTGGTCTCGGGCACGGTCGCGGTGGCCGAGACCGAGGAGCAGGCCCGTGACCTCCTCCTCCCGGAGGCCTGGGCCGGCGCCTACTCCCGCACCCACGGGGAGTTCCCGCCGCTGGCCCCGGCCGCCGAGATCCGGGCGCGCACGATGAGCCCGCGCGAACGGGCGGCCTTCGAGCAGTCGCTCAAGGGCCACATCGCGGGCACCCCGGAGCAGGCGGCCGCCGAGCTGTCCGCCCTGGTGGCGCGCACCGGTGCGGACGAGGTCCTGGTCGCCACCAGTACCTACGACCGGACCGCCCTGCTCGACTCGTACCGACTGCTCGCCGAGGCCGTCGGTCAGCTCTGACCCGCTGCGCCCCGGCGCCCGCCCCACCGTTGTCCGGGCGTCCGGGCGGATTTCTGACCAGCCCTGCTGACCTGCTACTGTTCTTCTCGTCGAGGGGAAATGATCTTCCGAAGCGGAGGATCCCAGGAACCCTCGAACATGCGTCAGCGGTGCTACCAGAGCACGTCCTACTTTCAGTAGGAAGAGTCCGTGCGACCCGGGCCTGGCGCTCCATCCGAAGGGGCCCGTTCCGTCAAGGAACGGGCCCCTTCGTCATGTCCGGCTGCGCCCCGCTCGCCCGCACCCCGCCCGGCCGTACCCCGCCCTCGGCGCCGGCGTGCGCCGAGGCCTCTTATCGCACTTTCGCTTTCGAAACTCCGGGCCCCGATCCGGTATCGGTCAAGGTCCCGTGCCAGGTGGTCGACGAGTGGCGGTCCGTGGCGGCTGACCGGCCAGCGGTTTTGCCGCTCCGGTAGGGGCGGCACATCGTCGCACCTTGGCCGGAAGTCGCCGTAGCTGGTGTGAATATGCCATTGGAATGTTCGTCAGATGGAATCCGGCAGTAGCCTTCCGTGTCGAACCTGCCACTGCTGGTGGCGATCCGGCCGGATCTGCGCTGCGCCCGGCCACCCAGACCCCCCTCGAAGGAGCCGGTGTGCCGGGTATCGACGAATGTCTCTCCGGAGCGATGGCGATCGCCGGAGCCCGCTCGGCGAGCCTGGTCGACTGGAGCAGCGGACTCGCCCTCGGCAGCCTGGGCGAAAGCCCGGTCGGCGAACACGAGACCGCCGCCGCCGAGGCAACCGACCTGGTGCGCGCGGCTGTTGAGAGCCAGACCTTCACCGCGGCGGAGGACCGGCGCTCGCCGTTGGAGGACATCATCGTCACCGCGGGCCGCAGCTACCATCTGATCCGCTTCATCGACACCGCCTTCGACAGCCGGCTCGTCCTGCACCTCTGGCTCGACCGCGAGTCGGGCAATCTCGCCGTCGCCCGGTTCCGCCTCCAGGCCCTCGTCGAGGACCTGGTGCTGGGGTGAACACGGGGCCAGCACCGAGCGTCGCATTCCGGCCAGCCCTCCGGCGGTGGCCCGCGTGACCGCCGCGCCGCCCCTGGCGGAACCCGCCGACCACCACGTCCAGCCCACCGCGCCGAGGTCCCCGGGCGAGGCCGTCGCCCTGCTCGCCGCCCGCCGTGCCACCGGGGCCCTGCGCGGCCCGCTCGGCATCCTGTGGCTGGTCGACGGGCAGGTGACCGCGGCGGAGTCCCCCCGCGCGCCCGGCCTGGCCGACCTGCTCACCGGCTGCGGTCGGCTCACCCCCGAGGCGTGGGCCGACCTCCTGCACCGCCACGGCCCGCACGGGCGGGTCGGCGAGGCGCTGGTCGACCGGCAGCTGCTCACCCGCGGTGAACTCGAACTCGGCCAGCTGGGAACGCTGTTCGACGCCGCCTACTTCGTCCTCGCCGACCGGACCGGCGGCACCTGGTGGTTCGAGTCCGAGGCCCGGCACTGGCTGGGCACGGTAACGCCGGTCGACCCGGCGCGGCTCGGCCGCGAGGTCGAGCGCCGGCGCCAACTCCTCGACCGGATCTGGCCCTGGCCGCAGCTCGACACCGCGCCGGTACGGCCGGTCGAGCACGGCAGGCGCCCCTCCCACCGCCCGCCCGGGCGTCGGCGGCGCGAACTGCTGGACCACGCCGACGGCCGAAGAACCCCGGCGGACCTGGCCCGGCTGCTCGGCCGCTCCGGCTTCGGCGTGACGGCGGACATCCGCCGCCTGGCCGCCGCCGGACTGCTCGACACCCCTCGGCACGCCGCTCCGATCGCCGAACCCGTCCCGTCGGCCGCCGAACCCGCCCGACCGGCCGCCGAACCGGGCCCGTCGGCCGCCGTGCCCGCCAGACCTGGCGGCGGCCTGCACCGCAGGGTCCCCGGCGCCACCCTCCGCGGCCTCCCGGGCCCCGGCCCCGTAGCCGCCGGAGACCTCGCGGTCCCCGCAGTCCCCACCGTCCCCGTAGCCCCCGCCCCCACGCGCTCCGACCGACCGCCCACCACGGCAGCGGCCCACCCGCTGACCGTCCCCGACCCGGACATCGCGCTGCTGACCCGGGTCCGAGACCTTCTGGAGGCCCGACTTTGAGTCACTCCCCGCCCGCGACCCCGCCGTACCGGCCATGAGGCGGGCACTCAAGCAGCGTGTCGGAAGGAGACAACTGATCGCCTTGGAGACCGAGCTGCTCGCCGAACTCCGCGCCGTCAAACGTCGCGTCCCGCACCTCGCGGGCGGGCTGGTGGCCAGCGTGGACGGCCTGTTGGTCGCGCACGACACCCACGGGACCGAACCCTCGGGCCTGGCCGCGATGACGGCGGCCTCGCTCTCGCTCGCCCAGCGGCTCGCCGACACCACCGGGCAGGGGGAGTTCCGCGAGTCCGTGGTGCGCGGTGAGCACGGCTACGTCGCCACCTACGCGGCCGGCGGCAGCTGCGTGCTGACCCTGCTGGCACTTCCGGACGTCAACGTCGGCCGGCTCCACCTGGAGGCCCGCCGCAGCGCCCGGCACATCGCCGAACTGCTCAACGACGCCCTGGTGCCGAAGGATCCGCGCGACGCGCTCTGAGCTGTCCCGGACCGTCCCGTCCGGTCCCGGACCGGACCGGACCCTCGCCCACCCCTGTACCAGCCAACCGACCTACCCACCGACCCACCGACTCACCGACCCACAGGAGTTGATCAGAATGACCGACGCAGCCGGCGCGCTCAAGCAGGCCATGACCGTCATCGAGGGCGCCATCGGCGCGGCCCTGGTGGACTACAACAGCGGCATGGCGCTCGCCACCCTCGACGGCCCCGGCGGCCTGGACCTCAACGTCGCCGCGGCCGGGAACACCGACGTGGTGCGCGCCAAGATGCGCACCATGGACATGCTCGGCCTCCAGGACGGCATCGAGGACATCCTCATCACGCTGAGCAGCCAGTACCACCTGATCCGCCCGCTCACCGGTCGCACCGGCAAGGGCCTGTTCCTCTACCTGGCGCTGGACAGGAGCCGCGCCAACCTGGCGATGGCCCGCCACCAGTTGGTCAGGATCGAGGCCGACCTGGAGGTCTGACCGGGCACCGGCACGGCACCGGCACGGCCCCGGCGGCGGCTCACACCCCGCCGGGCCCCGCCCCGTCCGGCTCACACTTCGCCGGGCCCCGCTTCATCCTGCTCAGCCCACTGGACCTCCCCGCCGGCCAGCCCCGCGCAGACCGCCCCCTCGGCGGTCAGCACGCTCCACGGCGCGAGCACCGCGTGCGGCGGGACGGACAGCTCACCGCCCTCCGTGAAGCCCAGTTCCAGGCCGCCGGCCAGGGTGATCCGGGCGGTGCCGACGGTCCGGCCGACCAGGGCCTGCAGGGTGGGCGTCGGCCGGAAGGTGAGCTCGGGGAAGAAGTGCCCGACCTCCTCCGGCCTGGTGAAGGACGGCGCCGCGAAGCGGAACTCGTGCACCACCCGTACGGTCACCGGCCCGTCGAGCCGCAGGTCCAGCCGGTCGCCTCCGCTGACCGCCTCGACCGTCCGGCCGGCCAGCACCTCAGTGATCGTGTTCTGCATGCTCCCAGTCTTCACCCGCCGACGCGTTCCCAACCACGGGACCGACCGGCCGCCCGCGCACCAGCTCGACCGGCCCGCCCGCCCGCTCCCGGGCGGCGAGGGCGGCGGCCACCCGGTCCCAGGACGGTCCGGAGAGCAGCGTCCGCGCCTCGGCCGGGTCGCACAGCCGCCACTCCACCAGCTCCTGCTCCTGGAGTGCGATCGTGCCGAGCAGTTCCTCCGTCACCGCTCCGCCGTCGTAGACGTACACCAGCACGGCGGTGTCCAGGCCGGTCGCCGGATCGGCGCCGGGATCGGCCGTCGTCCCCGGCTGCCAGTCCAACGCCAGCAGCCGCCCGGGCTCGACCTCCCAGCCCAGTTCCTCGCGGATCTCCCGCTCCGCCGCCGTGCGGGGCGTCTCCCGGTCCGCCTCCACCCCGCCACCCGGCAGCGTCCAGTACGGCACCATCCCGCGCGGCCCGTCCCACGGCCGCAGCCGCACCAGCAGCACCCGCCCGTCGCCGTCCGTGAACAGTGCCCGCGCCTTCGCCCGGATCCGGGGCCGGGTGGCGTAGTAGGTGTCCCGGTCCATCGGCGGTTCCGGCGGCTCCGGCGATTCAGGTGACTCCGGCGGCCCCGCCGACTCCGACGGCTGCCCCGCGCCCGGTACCAGCCCCGGCGCGGCGGCCAGCCCGGTGTACTCCGGTACGGGCCCCTCGGCGGGCAGCACCCCCAGGGTGTGCCCCACCGGCCGGCTGTCCTCCAGCTCCAGCGGCCCGGCCTCCCGCGGCGCCCGCAGGCAGGCCGCCACCCGGCGGGACAGCCGCGGCGGCAGGGCGTGCCCGGCCTCCTCCGCCGTCAGCCAGACCCAACCGCCGACCTCCGCCGCGTCCGGCCGGATCGCCGACACCTGATTCGGTGTCAAGGCCTCGGCCCAGTACAGGTACGCCACGATGGGCGGCCGACTCGGGGACATCGCCCAGTCGACGCACGCCAACGGTCCCAGTCGGGGCGTGAACCCCAGTTCCTCGGCGATCTCCCGCACGGCCGTCTCCCGCGGCGACCGGTCCGCGGGCTCCCACCCGCCACCCGGGATCGCCACCGGATGCTTCCGGTCGTACGGCAGCCGCACCACCAGCACCCGCCCCCGCCCGTCCGGGAACAGCACCCCGGCCGCCGCCATCGCCTCCCGCCCCGTCACACCCGACGCCTCCACCCCGACACCCTCCACCCCGACTCCCTTCACCCGCTCGTCTCCCGGGGGACGACATCCCCACGCGCCCGATGGTTCCCACCCACCCCCCACCTCGATCACCACCCAGGAGTGACACACCCCCCGTCGGGGCCGCACCGGCGAGCAGCCACCCAACCCCGTGTCCCGCCCGGCATCAGCACTCCCGCGCCCCGGACTCCGACCAGCCACCCCACCACACCCCGCCCGCTGGACGGTCACCCCAGCGAGGCCAGGGCCTGGGCCGCCGCCCGGGCCATCTGTTCGTCGTGGCGGGCGCTCGATCCGCGGAGGCGGGCGGCGCCTTCGACCGCCGCGAGGGCGAGCAGTCCCGGGAGGAGGTCGGTGCTGCGGGCGGCGAGCCAGCGGGTGCCGCGGGTGGCCATCCACCACAGGTCGGCGGCGAGGCCGGGCGGGGGTTCGGCGGGTTCGGCGGCGGGTGGTGGGCCGAGCGGGTGGCCCCGGGTGTGGAGCAGTTCGTGGAAGCGGCGGGCGATCAGGTGGTGTCCTTCGGCACTGGGGTGGAGGCGGTCGACGCTGAGCAGGCCGCGTTGCTCGCACCAGGGCAGTTCGGCGATGTGCAGGTGGACGGCCCGGTGCCTGGCGGTGAGGGCGTGGACGACGGTGTTGACGGCGCGCATCCGCCGGGCCAGCGGTCGGGCGAGCGGGGCGGGGAGCCGGAGGAGGGTGCCGGGGTCGGGCAGGCAGGCGGTGAGCAGTACGGCGCCGTGGCCGGAGAGTTCGCCGAGGGTGGCGTCGAGCTCCCGGGTGGTGCGGTGGATGTCGAAGCCGGCCCGTAGGGTGTCGTTGCCGCCGACCAGGACGGCCGCCAGTTGGGGCCGCAAGGCGAGTGCAAAGGGTAATTGACGGACCGTCAGATCCTTGGTCAGCGCGCCGCTGTACGCCAGGTTGGTGAACTCGACGTCCTGCCCCTCGGGTGCCAGTGACCGGGCGAGGACGGCGGCCCAGCCGCGCCACTGTTCGCCGACCTGGTCCCCGACGCCCTCCGTGAGCGAGTCGCCGAGTGCGACGAAGCGCAGCAGTTCGCCTGCCGTGGGCCGGTCGTCGGCGGTCCGGTCAGGCCCCGCGTCGAGCACGCTCATCCCAACTCCTCTCCGTGGCATCGGAGTTGCGGACCCCGTGCGCGGTCAGGAAGGCGGCCACCGCGGCCGGCCAGCCGTACCGTTCGGCCTGGGCCCGGGCGGCGGCCCGCCGGGCCTGCTCCGGGCGGCGGAGCAACTCCGCGACGGCGGCGGCGAATCCGGCCCCGGTGTCGGCGGCGGCCGCCCCGGCGAGCCCGATCAGGCCGGGCAGGGCGGAGGAGCGGCTGACCGCGACCGGAGTGCCGCAGGCCAGGGCCTCCAGCGCGGCCAGCCCGAAGGTCTCCACCGGTCCGGGGGCCAGCACCACGTCCGCGCTGCCCAGCAGCGCGGCCAGCTCGGCCCGCCCGTTCAGGTGCCCGAGGAAGCGTACGGGCAGCCGCAGTCGGGCGGCCCGGGCGGCGAGCCGTGGCCGCAGCGGTCCGGTCCCGGCCACCACCAGGACGGCGGGGAGCCCACGCGCCCGCAGCCGGGCCAGTGCCTCGACGGCGCGTTCGGGGCGCTTCTCGGCGGAGAGCCGGGAGCAGAGCACCAGCAGGACGTCCTCGGGCGCCGCGTACCGGGCCCGTTCCACCACCCGTACGGCCGTCGGCAGCGGGCGCATCGCCGCCAGGTCGACCCCGAGCGGGGCCCGGACCAGGTTGGGCACGCCGATCCGGCGGAACTCCGCCGCCGCCCAGTCGGTGGTGCACAGCACCGAGTCGTAGCCGCGGGCGGTGGCCGCGTTGAGCCGGTCGGCGGCCGCCGCGGCGAGCGGACCGGGCAGGCCCCAGGTCCGCAGCACCCCGGTGGCGCTCTCGTGCGAGACCATCACCGAGCGGACCCCGTGCCGACGGGCCCAGGCGCCGGTCCAGCGCAGGGTGGTGCGGTCGGAGACCTCCAGTCGGTCGGGGCCGAGGCGGGTCAGTTCGGCGGCGACCGCCCGTCGGTCGGCGAGCAGCCGGTAGCCGCCGCTGGCGGGCAGCACCGGGCCGGGCAGGGTGATCACCAGGCCCTGTTCGGTGTCCTCCTCGGTGCGCCGTTCGCCGGGCACGATCAGTACGGGCCGGTGTCCGGCGGCCCGGTACCCGGCGCCCAGGTGGCGCAGCGCGGTGCGCAGGCCGCCGGAGACCGGGGTGACGAAGTTGGCGAGCCGCACGATGGTCAGCGGCCCGCCGCGGGGCGGCGGAGTCATGCGGGCAGCTCCTCCGGCAGGACCGGCACCACCGTCCCGGCCGGTGTCCCCAGCGACCCGGGCCCGACCTCGGCCTCGGCCTCGGCCCCGGCTCCGCCTCCGCCGCCGACCCCGCCGCCGGCCCCGGCCCCGACTCCGATTCCCGCAGGCGAAGGCGAAGGAGCCACCCCCACCCCCCGGTGCTCCGCCAGCACCTCGGCGTAGTGCCGCAGCAGCAGGTCCCCGACCGCCTCCCAGGTCCGGGCGGTCACCTCGGCCCGCCCGGCCTGCCCGTACGCGGCCCGCCGGGCCGGGTCGGCGGCCAGTTCGGCGACGGCCCGGGCGACCGCCGCGCCGTCGCGGGGCGGCACCAGCAGTCCGGTCCGGTGATGGGCCACGAGGTCGAGCGGGCCACCGGCGGCCGGGCCGATCACGGGGACACCGCTGGCCATCGCCTCCTGGATGGTCTGGCAGAAGGTCTCCAGCGGCCCGGTGTGGACGAACACGTCGAGGGTGGCGAAACATCGCGCGAGTTCCTCGCCGGTGCGGCGCCCGAGGAACACCGCGCCGGGCATGGCGGCCCTGAGGCCGGGCGCCGAGGGGCCGTCCCCGACCACCACCACCCGCACCCCGGGCAGGGCGGACGCGGCGGCCAGCAGGTCGACCCGCTTCTCGGGCGCGAGCCGCCCGACGTACCCGACCAGCACCTCCCCGCCGGGGGCGAGGGCCCGGTGCAGCGCCTCGTCCCGGTGCCGGGGGTGGAAGCGCGCCGAGTCCACGCCGCGCGGCCACAGCTGGACCCGGGGCACCCCGTGCGCGGTGAGGTCCTGGGCGGCGGGGGTGGACGGCGCCAGCGTGCGGGCGGCGGCCCGGTGCACGGCCCGGATGCGTCGCCAGGCGGCGGCCTCGCCGAGCCCGCGCCCGGCCCGGTAGGCGTGGGCGTACCCGGCGAGGTCGGTCTGGTAGACGGCGACGGCGGGTACGCCGAGCCGGGCCGCGACCTGCATGCCGCGCGCGCCCAGCACGAACGGGCTGGCCAGGTGGACGATGTCGGGCCGGTGCCCGGCCAGGGCGGCGGCCAGCTGCCGGCTCGGCAGGGCGATCCGCACCTGCGGGTACCCGGGCAGCGGCACCGACGGGATCCGCACGACGGGGATCCGCTCCGCGTCGGCGCCGGAGCCGAAGGTCTGCGGCGGGCACTGGGCGCCCCGAGCCGGTGCGGGGGTGACGACGAGGGGCCGGTGGCCCCGGCGGAGCAGGTGCTCGGCCGTCCGCAGCACGCTGTGGGCGACTCCGTTGACCTCGGGAGGGAAGGATTCGGTGACGATGGCGACGCGCATGCCTGTGTTGTGTCCGCGCACGGCGTGCACCCGGCCAAAGGGATCTGTCGTACAAGCGAACGCGGGTCGGCGATTTGCACCGCCGACCCGCGGGTCGTCCTACCGTGGTCCCTCGGCCGGCCCTCCGTGGTCAGCCGCGGACCCCGCCGCCGCCTCAGGCGGACCCGGCCGTCTCCTTGAGCTCCGCGTACGGCGCGAGCTTGCGGATCGACTCGATGCTCTTCAGGCAGTCGTCCTTGCTCTCCTGCGGGTCACTGGTCACCACGACGGACCCGTTGCTCGCCTTGAGCCGGAACCGGTGCATCCCGCTCTCGTCCGTGTACAGCTCGAACTTCCCAGCCATGCCGTCAACAGCCTTTCGCTCGACAACCCCCTGGCACCGCACCGTAGGCCCAAATCCATTGGAGCGCTCGCCAGTTGACCCAGCCGGGTGGCGACCGTTCGAGTCGCGGAGCCGGGTGCCGTCCGGCCGCCGGATGAGCTGGACGAGACGCCGATGCCGATGGAGCCGGCTTCCGGCCTACCCGGCGCCCCGGTCCGTGGTGGCGCGCAGGGACCCGAGCAGGCCGAGGGCCTGGGCGCTGGAACTGCCGGGCTCCGCCTGGTACACGACCAGCTGCTGGCCGGGGGCGTCGCGCACGTCGAAGGCCTGGTAGGTGAGGGTCAGTCGGCCGACGTCCGGGTGGAGGAAGTGTTTGGCCTCCTGGGTCTTGCCGCGCACCGCGTGGGCGTTCCACCTCCGGGTGAACTCGGTGCTGCGGTCGGTGAGGGTGCGGACGAGCGCCCGCAGCCGGGGGCTGTCCGGGTCGAGCCCGGCGGCCTGCCGCAGGTGGCCGACGACGGCTTGGGCCGTGTGGCCCCACCGTTCGTGGAACTGCCGGCCCGCCGGGTCGAGGAAGGCCATCCGGGCGAGGTTGTCCATCCGCCCGAAGGGTGAGTGCAGGGCCTGGGCCAGGGCGTTGGCGGCCAGGACGTCCAACGTCCGGTTGATGACGAACGCCGGGGCGGTCGGGTAGCCGTCCAGCAGCTGCCGCAGGGCGGGGCCGACCAGGTCGGTGGTGTGGGCGAACCGGTTGCCCGGCACCGTCCCCGCCAGCTGGTGCAGGTGCGCGTGCCCGTCCGGGTCGAGCCGCAGGGCCCGGCCGAGCGCGTCGAGGACCTGGGCCGACGGGTGGCGTTCGCGCCCCTGTTCCAGGCGGGTGTATTCACCGCCGCGGGCGGCACCGCGGCGTTCCGGCGTCTCGACGTCACGGACGCCGCCGACGTCCGGGCCTTCGTGTCCGCCGCCCGTGAGCGCTACGGCCGGGTCGACGTCCTGGTCAACAACGCCGGCGTGATGCCGCTCTCGCCCCTGGCGGCGCTGAGGACGGACGAGTGGGACCGCATGATCGACGTGAACCTGCGGGGAGTCCTGCACGGCATCGCCGCCGCGCTGCCCGTGATGCGGGCCCAGGGCGGCGGGCACGTCGTGAACATCGCGTCCGTCGGCGCGTACGAGGTCTCGCCCACCGCCGCCGTCTACTGCGCCACCAAGTTCGCTGTCCGCGCGATCTCCGAAGGGCTGCGCCAGGAGTCGGCCGGAGACGTCCGGGTCACCCTCGTCTCTCCCGGTGTGACCGAGTCCGAACTCGCCGAAGGCATCTCCGACCCCGCCGCGAGGGAGGCCATGAAGGCGTACCGCGCGGTGGCCATCCCGGCCTCCGCGGTGGCGGAGGCCATCGCCTACGCCGTGTCCCAGCCCCGGCAGGTCGACGTCAACGAGCTGGTCGTCCGCCCAGCGGCGAGCGCCCAGTGACCCGAGTGACCGTCCACGTCGGCGGGCGGGCCGACGCAGACGGACCGCCGCGGACGGACCGTTGCAGGCGGATCGGTGCAGGCGGACCCGTGCGCGTTCGGCTCCTCACTCGATCTGACGAACCGCGCGCTGCGCTCCACCGAGTCGTCCGCAGGGGGCTGGATACTCCGGGATCACGTGTGTGCACCGGCCGTGGCGGGGCGCGGGCACACGTCTCCCATCTGCGGAAGGACACCGGATCATGCAGTCGATTCCCGGCCCCGGCGGCGAACAGGGCACGGTCGGCGGGCCGACCGGCGCGACCACGACCACGGTCATGCCGGCCCGCCCCCACGTGCCGTCCCCGGACGGGCCCAGGACCGGCGGGTACACCTGGCCCGGGCTGGACGAGGAGTTCACCCGGAAGGTCGTCGAGATCGCGCGGACGGCCGAGGGGCGCGAGCTGGCCGAGTCGCAGGTCTTCGAGATCGTCCGGGCGCAGCCGCAGCCGCAGGGACTGCCGCTGCGAGTGCGCCCGCAGCTGCGCCACGAGCTGGACGCGTTCGTCGCCTCGTACCACCGGGTGATCGAGGCGGTGGTGGCCGCCTGGGAGCACGACCGCCACCTGCGCGAGGTGCTGACGCTTCCCCAGGTGCTGCACGACCACGTGGCCGCCGCCCGCGACAGCCGGGTGCACCTGCTGCGGATCGACCTGCTGCCCCAGGCCGACGGCACGCTGCGGGTGCTGGAGACCAATGCCAACTGCCCCGGCGGCCTGCCCGGGGCCGGCCGGGGCCGTTCGGCCTGGCGGCCGCTGCTGGCCCGGCACGGCGTCGAGGTGCCGGGCCCGCTGCCGGCCGACGACCCGCTCTGGCCGGGGAGTTGGCTGCTGCGCCTGGCGGAGCAGCACACCGGCACCCGTCCGGAGACGGTGGCCCTGCTCTGCCCGGACGGCAGCTACCGCGCCGACACCCGTGACTACGACACCGCCCTGACGGCCCTGGGCGTCCGGGTCCTGCACGCGGACCCGCGCGAACTCTCGCTCGACGGGCGCCAGGGCGTCGCCGTACGCGGGGAACCGGTGCGGCACGCGTTCGCCAAGGTCGGCATCCAGGACCTGCTGCGGATGGGCGACGACGCGGCGCCCTACCTGGAGGCCGTACGGGAGGGGCGGCTGTTCGTGCAGAACGGGCTGCGCGGGCGCCTGATCGGCGACAACAAGCTGTGCCTCGCCGTGCTCTCCGACCCGCGCTTCGCCCACCTCTTCGACGCCGCCGACTACCGCCGGGTCCGCCCGGCGATCCCGTGGTCGCGCAACCTCGCGCACTGCGACGCCGCGACGCTGCGCGCCGTCCTCCGCGACCGCGACCGCTACGTCCTCAAGCGCCCGCTGGACACCCGCGGCAACGGCGTGGTGATCGGCCGGGAGGCCGCCGACGCACCGGCCTGGGAGGCCGCCGTCGACCTCGCGGGCACCGAGGGCTGGCTCGTCCAGGAGTACGTGACCAGCCCCCACCTCCTCGGTGTCGTGGACGGGCCGGCTCCCCGCCACGACGTGGCCCTGGGCGCCGTCGACGGCCGTCTGGTCTCGGCCTTCTCCCGCGCCGGCCACGGGGAGCGCCACAACGTCGCGGGCTCCGGACGGCCGCACCCGCTGTACCTGTGAACCGGCCGGGCGAGGTGGTGCCACCCACGGGTTCGCAGCGGGAGCTCCCCGCGCCCGGGCGGCCGGTGCCCGACCGGAGGCGAGGGAGCGTGGACGTGGACCTCGACGTGGGCGGGGCGATCGTAGGCTCCGACTCGGGCCCGGCCCCGGCTGCTCCCGCCCGGCGGCCCCGGCCCCGGCCGCCGGTCGGCGTCAGCGTCTGGCGGCAACGGAACTTCCAGGTCCTGTGGTCGGCGCACACCGTCAGCGAGTTCGGGACGCGGATCACGTTCTTCGTCATTCCCGTGCTCGCCCTGACGACCCTGTCCGCCTCGACCGGCCAGCTGGGGCTCGTCTCGGCGATGGAGTCCCTGCCGTTCCTCCTGGTCGGCCTGCCGGCGGGCGCGCTGCTCGACCGGTGGGACCGCCGGCGCGTGATGGTCGTGGCGGACGTCGGCCGGGCCGCGGCCATCGCCCTGCTGCCGGTCGCCCACCTGGCGGGGGTGCTGAGCGTGCCGCTGCTCTGCGCGGTCGGGTTCGCCATCGGGCTGTGCACGGTGTTCTTCGACATCGCCGACCAGGCGTTCCTGCCGACGGTCGTGGCGCGGCAGCAGACCCCGGACGGCAACAGCCGGCTCGAGTTCTCCCGCTCGACGGCGGAGCTGGCGGGCCCCAGCATCGGCGGCCTGCTGTTGCAGAGCGTCGCGGCGCCCCTGGTCTTGGTCGTCAACTCGGTGAGCTACCTGGTGTCCGCGCTGCTCCTCTGCCTCATCCGGACGCCCCGGGTGCCGCTGCCGCGGACGAGCACCAGGATGCGCACCCGGATCGCCGAGGGGCTGCGGTTCGTCTTCCGCCACCGGACCCTGCGCTCGCTGACCCTGGCCACGGGCATCAGCAACCTCGTCGGCCTGAGCGGCGCGCTGGGGGCCGTCCTGACCGCGTACGCGCTGCGCGACCTGCGGCTCTCGCCGGGGGAGCTCGGGCTGGCCCTGAGCGTGGGCAACTGCGGGGCGCTGCTGGGGGCCGCGCTCAGCGGCCGGGTCATCAGGCGCGTCGGCCTCGGCCCCGTCCTGGTCGCGGCCAAGTCCATGTCGGGGATCGCCGTGCTGGTGCTCGCGACCGCGGCGCCGGCCCGTGCCGTGCCGACCCTGGGCGTCGCGACCGGCATCATGGCCTGCGGCATCACCGTCTACAACATCGGCCAGGTGAGCCTGCGCCAGGCCATCACCCCCACCGGCCTGCAGGGCCGGATGAACGCCTCCGTCCGGTTCGCCATCTGGGGCACCCGCCCGCTCGGGGCACTGGCCGGCGGCTACCTCGGTTCGGTCCTCGGCACCCGCCCCACGCTGTGGACGATCGCCGGGATCGGCCTGCTCTCCTGCCTGCCCCTGATCGCGACCGAGGACCTCCGGACGCTGCGGGTCTTCCCGTCCCGGCCCGAGCTACCGGACACTCCCTAGCCCTCGGACTTCCCGGCCAGCCCGGTGATCGTCGCGGTGAGGATGCGGGCGAGCCGGGGTTCGACCTCGACGACGGCGTGGGCGAGGCGGGGGTCGCTGCGGTAGAGGGCGGCGACCTCGGGGCCCGGGTTGGCGATCTGCCACATGGCGCCGGCGAGGGAGACGGCGGTGGCGATCAGGTCGAGGACGTCCTGGTCGTCCAGGGCGGGCAGCTGCTCCTGGACCGCCGCGGTGATCGGCTCGCGGGCGGCGACGGTGGCGAGTTTGAAGTCGCGGACGGCGGCGACGGAGACATGGCGTTCGAGGTTGAGCGGCGCGTGGGCGAGCAGGTCGCAGAAGCTTCCGCGGTCCGCGAGGGTGCCCGCGAACGCTTGGGCGACGGTCGCCGGGCTCGGGTCCCGGGTCTCCCGCAGCCGTGCGGTGAGGGCCTGCGACCACTCGGCCCAGCCCTCGGCGGTCAGCCGCAGGAAGATCTCCTCGCGCGTCTCGAAGTACCGCAGCAGCGCCGACTTGTGCATCCCGACGGCGGAGGCGATGTCGGTCAGGGTGATCTCCCTGATGCCGCGCTCACGGCCGAGTGCCGCGGCCGCCTCCAGGATCGACGCCTCGCGTCGGCGCTTGGCCTCGGGCGAGCGTGCGCGCTTGAACTCCGGTGCGTCTGCCATCCACCCATGGTAGAGCAACGCTGTTGCCGTAATACCGCAACGGCGTTGCACTATTAACGCAACGGTGTTCTACTAATGGCACGGAGCGGAACGCGACGGAGGGCGGGATGAGCGACATGAGCGAGATGAGCGACATGACCCACATGGAGAGCACAGACACCGTGGAGCACGGCAAGGAGCAGGTCTGGTTCATCACCGGAAGCTCGCGCGGCTTCGGCCGGAGCCTGGTGCGCGCGGCGCTGGAGGCCGGCGACCTGGTGGTCGCGACGGCCCGACGGCCGGAGCAGCTGGCCGACCTCGTCGAGGAGTTCGGCGAGCGCGTCCGCCCGGTGGCGCTCGACGTGACCGATCCGGCGGCGGCCCGGGCGGCCGTCGCGCAGGCGCGGGCCGCCTTCGGCCGGATCGACGTACTGGTCAACAACGCCGGGTACGCCAACGTCTCGCCGATCGAGACCACCGAGGACGCGGACTTCCGGGCCCAGTTCGAGACCAACTTCTGGGGCGTCTACCACGTCACCACGGCCGCGCTGCCGTTGCTGCGCGAGCAGAAGGGCGGCCTGGTGATGCAGTTCTCCTCGGTGGGCGGCCGGGTCGGCGGTTCGCCGGGCATCGCCTCGTACCAGGCGGCGAAGTTCGCCATCGACGGGTTCAGCCGCGTCCTGCGGGCCGAGCTCGCGCCGTTCGGCGTCAAGGTGCTGGTCGTCGAGCCCAGCGGTTTCCGGACCGACTGGGCCGGCTCCTCGATGGTCGTCCACGACGTCCCGGAGGCCTACGCGGAGACGGTCGGCGCGATCAACGAGCGGCTGCGGCAGGGCGGCGACGGCGCCGCCGGGGACCCGGACCGGGCCGCCGGGATCCTGGTGCGGATGGCCAGGCGCCACGACGTCCCCGATCACCTGCCCCTCGGGGTGAACGCGGCCGAGGCCTCGATCGCGCAGGACCGCCGGCTCCTGGAGCAGGACACCAGGTGGCGCGAGGTCTCCCGCTCGGCCGACTTCTCGGAGCCCTACCCGGTCGCCTTCCCGCCGGACTCCGAGCGGTGAACCCCGAGCGGTGAACCCCGACGTCGGCGGTCAGTTCACCTGCCCCTGCTCCTGCTCCTGCCCCTGCCCCTGGCGGTGGCGGCGGCCGGCCAGCCAGACGTAGACCAGGATCCCGGCGAACAGGAACAGCACGCCCTGGTAGACGGCGGCGTAGCCGGCCCCGGCCAGCAGCCAGATCGAGAAGGCGAAGGCGCCGAGGCCGAGCACCGCGTCGCGGACCAGGCGGGTGCCGTCGACCTTGTCGGTGGCGCCGCGGACCAGCCAGTACAACTGGGCGGCGGTGGACAGCAGGTAGGGCACCACGGCGGTGAAGGTGGTGATCAGGACCAGTACGTCGAACGCGCCCTTGGCGCCGCTGGCGAAGTTGACCACGGTCAGCACCGAGGCGAGCGCCACGCTGACCAGCACGCCGAAGGTCGGCACGCCGCGCTTCTCCTTGCCGAAGGCGGCCGGGAACAGTCCGTCCCCGGCGGCCGCGTACGGCGCCTGGGCGGCCAGCAGGGTCCAGCCGTTGAGTGCGCCGGTCATCGAGACCAGCGCGGCGACGGCGATCACCGTGCCGCCCCAGGTGCCGCCGAACATGGCGTTCACGGCGTCCGAGAACGGCGCGCTGGAGTCGACCAGTTGCCGGTGCGCGACGGTGCCGAACACCGCGAGGGTGCCCAGCAGGTAGACCACCGCGGCGCCGCTGGTGCCGAGCACGCTGGCCCGGCCGACGTTGCGCTCCGGGTCGCGGACCTGTCCGGCGCTCATCGCGGCCGACTCGACGCCGACGTAGCTGAACATCAGGATCGCCGCGGCGGCCGTCATGCCGCCCATCCAGCCCTGGCCGCTGGCCTCGAAGGGCCCGACGTTCTTCGGGTCGAAGAAGAACAGTCCACCCACCGAGATCAGCAGCAGCGGGATGAACTTCAGTACGGTGGAGACGAGTTGGACCGCCCCGACGTACCGGGTGCCGGCCAGGTTGGCCAGTGCGGGCAGCCACTGCAGCGCCAGCGCGGCGGTGATCTCCAGCGCGACGTCGTGGTGGATCGGCAGCAGTACGTCCAGGTAGCCGACGGCGGCCACGGCGAGCGCGGCGTTGCTGACCACGGCGGTGATCCAGTACGACCACGCCGACAGGAAGCCGGCGAAGTCGCCGAAGGCCTCGCGGGCGTAGACGTACGGCCCGCCGGTGCGCGGGTTGCGGCGGGCCAGCTGCCCGAAGACCAGCGCCAGCGCGATCGAGCCCACGGTGATGACGGCGAAGGCGAGCAGGCTGACCGTCCCGAAGGGCGCCACGGCGGCCGGGATCATGAAGATGCCGCCGCCGATGATGTTGCCCATCACCAGGGCGGTGGCGACGGGCAGCCCGAAGCGGCCGTTCTTCGACGGTCCCGCATCGACGTGGTCCGGGGTCTCCGGGCTGTTCGGTGACGTCGTCTGCCGGGTCGTCTGCGGGCTCGCCTGCCGGGTTGCGGCGGGGCTGGTCTGCATGAGGGTGGTGCGCCTTTCGTGGTCCTGCCTGCGCTCGGTGGAGCGACCGTTCATGCTCGGACCGGGCGGTACCTCGCACCAAATCGACGGGATTTGTTCATTTCGCCCGGAGGAACACCGCAAGACTTGCGGTCGCACGCCCGTCGGACCGGCACTCGTCCGGTGGGCCCCCGCGAGGGCGTTCGACCCGGAACGCGGGCGTACGACCGCGTTCGTCCGGCCGGGGGAGATGTGTCACCCGAATGCCTCAGCGCGGTTGCGGCGCGCGCGTCGCCTGCGGGTTCGTGTGCCAACCTTGGCCCGGCGCCTCCCCGGTGGAGCGCCGCCCGGCCCGTCGGACCGGCTCGAACTGGCCGTTCGGGGGCGTGGGTTGACGACCAGAGACCAACCAAGAGGACATCAGATGTCGCTTCGTGGGAACATCCGCAAGTTCGCCGTGATCACCGTCGTGACGGGCGCTGCCGCCCTCGCCGCGCCGGCTCCGGCGATGGCGGCGTGGCACGCGTCGGACTCCTCGTCCAGCGCGAGCCTGGAGTCGGGCTCGGCCGGTGTCGGCCTCTTCGGCCCGCACGCCAGCTGGCTGAACGCCCACTCGCACAGCGAGGACGCCTGCATCGGCGACTGCTGATCCGGCAGATCCGCAGCTGAGCCCGGGGACCGCCCACAGCGGTCCCCGGGCTCACGGCCGTCCGGACACCGGGCTCACGGCCGTCCGGGCGCCAGGCTCACGGCCGTCCGGAGACCGAGCTCACGGCCCTCCGGCCACCGGGGGCGGAGCCGGCGCGCGGGACAGCCGCCCCGGCCACCACAGGTGCCGGTCCAGGTCCATGGTCAGCGCGGTGACCAGCACCGAGCGCACCACCAGGGTGTCCAGCAGCACCCCCAGCGCCACCGCGAACCCGATCTCGGCCAGCCCCACCACCGGCAGCGTCCCGAGCACCGCGAAGGTGCCGGCCAGGATCAGCCCGGCCGAGGTGATCACCCCGCCGGTCGCGGACAGCCCGATCAGCGCGCCCTGCCGGGTGCCGTGCCGGGCGGACTCCTCCCGCACCCGGGTCATCAGGAAGATGTTGTAGTCGATCCCCAGCGCGACCAGGAAGACGAAGACGAACAGCGGGAACGCGTTGTCCTCACCCTGGAAGTGGAAGACGTGCGCGAAGAACAGCGCGCTGATCCCGAGCGCCGCCGCGTACGACAGCACCACGGTCGCGATCAGCACCAGCGGCGCGGTGACGGCCCGCAGCAGCACGGCCAGGACCAGCAGCACCACGCCGAGCACCAGCGGGATGATCGCCCGGTTGTCGTCCCCGGCGGCCCGCCCGGCGTCCAGGACGACGGCGGTGTTCCCGCCGACCTTGGCGTCCGCCCCCGGTACGGCGTGCACGGCGGCGCGCACCCGGTCGACGGTGGCCTTGGCGGCCCGGCTGTCCGGCGGGTCGGCCAGGGTGGCCCGGAACAGCGCCCGCCCGTCCCGCACCACCGGTGGCGAGGTGGCCGCGACCCCGGCGGTGGACTGCGCGGCGGCCCGTACGGCCGGGGCGCCGGCCGCGGCGGAGACCACGGTGAGCGGTGCGCCCGTCCCGGCCGGGAAGTGCTGCTCCAGCACCTGCTGGCCGACCACCGAGTCCGGCTTGCCGGTGAAGGAGGCGGCCGTGCCGAGCCCGTTGGCGTTCAGCGAGACCAGCCCCACGCAGCAGGCCGCGAGCGCCAGCGCCGTCCCGACCCACACCTTGCGCGGCCGCCGTCCGATCCAGGCGCCGACGTGCGCCCAGCGGCCGGTCCGGGTCGGCTCCGGGGTGCCGTAGGCCGGGCTGACCGGCCAGAACACCCAGCGGCCGACGATCACCAGCAGCGCGGGCAACAGGGTCAGCATCGCGGCCAGGGCCACCACGACACCGATCGCCAGGACCGGGCCGAGGCCGCGGGTGGAGTTCATCCGGGCGATCAGCAGGCACAGCATCGAGGCGACCACGGTCGCCGAGGAGGCCAGCACGGCGGGCCCGGCCCGGTGCAGGGCGTACGCCATCGCCTCGTGCCGGTCCTGGTGCCGGCGCAGTTCCTCCCGGTAGCGGGCGGTGAGCAGCAGGGCGTAGTCGGTGCCGGCGCCCAGCACCAGGACGATCAGGATCCCGGCGCTCTGCGCGTTGACGGTCAGCCCGGCGTGCTTCGCCAGCAGGTAGATGAAGGCCTGGGCGACGGTCAGCGCACCGGCGGCGGAGAGCAGCGGCAGCAGCCACAGCACCGGGCTGCGGTAGGTGAGCAGCAGCAGGACGATCACCACGCCGACGGTGGCGGCGAGCAGCGAGCCGTCGATGCCCGCGAAGGCCTTGGCCTGGTCGGCGGCGATCCCGCCGGGGCCGGTGACATGGGTGGTCATACCGGGGCTGTCGGCGGCCGCGGTCCGCCGCAGGGTGTCCACGGCGGGTTTGAGGTCGTTCCAGCCGTTGGTGCCGACGTCGATCGGCACGATGGTCTGCATCGCCTGCCCGTCGGCGGACACCACCGGGCCGATCACCGGCCCGACCACGTGCGGGACGGCGGCGAACCCGACGGCCTGCCGGGCGGCCTCGGCCCGGTCGGCGGGGGTGATGCCGGTGGTCCGCTGGTAGACGACGACGGCCTGGGCGGTGTCCACCGGCTGGAAGGCCCGCTGCTCGTTCAGCACCTGGGTGGACTCGGCGCTGCCCGGCAGCCAACTGGACGCCTGGTTGTCCTCGGCGCCCATCAGCTTCCCGGCCGGCGGGCCCAGCGCGATCAGCAGCACCAGCCACAAGGCCAGCACCACCCACTTGCCCCGGCGCCCGCAGGGCAGCGCGGCCAGCTTCCGAGTCGTGGACATCCGCCCACCCCCAGGTGGCGATGGATCGTGCAGGTGGCGTGAACCGTTCCAGCCTGCCACCGCCCCGCCCGACCGGCAGCTCCGGAGGTCGGGCGCTGAGACGGGGACCGTCGGACGCGGGCCGCCACGACGGGCACGGTCAGGACGGGCACGGTCAGGACCAGGACGGTCAGACGGGCACGGCCGCCCGCTCGCGCAGCTCCCGCAGCACCGCGATGTCCATCGCGTGCCCGGTGCCGTCCCCGCCGTGCTTGCGGTCCGGGGTCTCCACCAGCAGCGGAACCCCGGCCGTCTCCGGGTGCTCGAACAGCTCGCGGAACGGCTCCGCGCCGATCATCCCGGCGCCGATGTTGGCGTGCCGGTCCTTGCGGGCGCCGACCACGTCCTCCGAGTCGTTGGCGTGGATCAGCCGGAGCCGGCCCGGACCGGCGGCCGAGGCCAGCGTGTCCAGTGCGGCCGTCACCCCGCCGGGGGCGGCCAGGTCGTGCCCGGCGGCGAAGGCGTGGCAGGTGTCCAGGCAGACGCCGACCTTGGGGTGCCCGTCCAGCGCCTCCACGTACTCGGCCAGCTGCTCCAGCCGTGAGCAGAGCGAGCTGCCCTGGCCGGCGGTCGGCTCCAGCAGCAGCCAGGGCGCGTCGTCGCCGAGCGCGTCCAGCTCGTCCAGCAGCGGCCGGACGTCGGCGCGCACCTGCGCCATCGCCTCGGCCCGGCGCGAACCGCCGCCGGGCGCGGTGCCGACCGCCGAGCCGGTGTGCAGCACGACGCCGAGCGCGCCGATCGCGTGGCCGCGGTGCAGCGAGTGCCGCAGCGAGTCGGCCGAGCGCTCCCGGGTGGCCGGGTTGTCCGAGCCGAAGTTGATCAGGTACGGCGCGTGCACCCAGGCCGGGATGCCCTGCTCGGCGCAGGCCGTACGGAACTCCTCGTCCTGGGCCGGGTTGCCCGCGGGCGTGGCCCAGCCGCGCGGGTTGGCCACGAACACCTGCACCGTCTCGGCCCCGACCCGGCTCGCGTACGCCAGGCCCGTCCCGGCCAGGCCCCGGCCGGCCACCGGGACGTGGGCGCCGATCGGGTTCCGGCGGGCGGCGGGGGTCGGTCCGGTCGCGGTGCTCATGCCCCCGAGGATGTCACGGGCCCGGGTGGCGACGGCGCGCGGGCCCGTCCCCGCGCCGGGTGCGCACGACACGCCGGGGCGCGCCCGGCGGGAACGGTCGGACCCGTCCCAATGGCCGACGGCCCGTCAGTCCGGCAGCCCAGCCCTGGTGGCGGGCCCCCGGGGGCGACCGTACCGTCGACTCGGCCGTACTCACCGAACGTCACCACCCGCACACGCCGGGTCGGACCGTCCCCTCAGCCCTCCCGCAGCCGACCAGCGCGCCCACCGTCCCACGGCGCGCGCGCCGAAAGACAGGTCACCACTGATGCCCACGCGCCGGGTCCACCACCTCGCCGCGGCCACCGCCGCCGCCACCGCCCTGACCACCGCTCTCGCCGCCCTGGCCGCCGCCCCCGCGGCCCGCGCCGCCGGCGGGGCCCTCCACCTCGTCCACCCCGGAGAATCGATCCAGCGGGCCGTCGACGCCGCCGCCCCCGGCGACACCGTCCAGGTGCTGCCCGGCAGCTACCGCGGCAGCGTCCGCATCACCACCCCCGGCCTCACCCTGCGCGGCGCCGGAGCGGCCACCGAGATCATCCCCGGGGACGGCACCGAGAACGCCTGCGCCACCGCCGGGCACGGCGTCTGCGTGGTCGGCACCGAGCAGGCCCCGCTGCCCGGGGTCACCGTCGAGGCCCTCGCCGTCACCGGCTTCCGCAAGAACGGCATCGACGCCAGCGGCACCACCGGCCTGACCGTCCGCGCCACCTACGTCCACGACAACGCCCAGCAGGGCATCAGCCAGGAGATGTCCACCAAGGCCACCATCGTGGGCAACCGCTCCGTCGACAACGGCCAGTCCGGCGTCTTCCTCGCCAACTACGCCTACCGCGAGGGCGGCGCGCCCGACACCGGGGGCACCCTCGTCGACGGCAATGTGCTCACCGGGAACCGGGTCGGCGTCACCGTGCGCCGGCTGCGCGTGCTCACCGTCCAGGGCAACGAGATCAGCGGCAACTGCAGCGGCGTCTTCGTGGTCGGCGACGAGGGCGTGCCCCGCGCCGGGGACCTCGACGTCCGGCGGAACCGGGTGGTCGCCAACAACCGGTTCTGCCCGGCCAATCCGCGCCTCGGCGCCATCCAGGGCGCGGGCATCGTGCTCACCGGCACCGAGAACACCCGGGTGACCGACAACGAGGTCCGCGACAACGTCGGATCCACCGACTTCTCCGGTGGCATCGTCCTGGTCAAGAGCGCCGTCGGCATCCCCAACACCCGGGCCACCGTCGCCGACAACCGGCTGAGCGGCAACGGCCCGGCCGACCTCGCCGACCGGGACACCGGCGCGGACAACTCCTTCACCCGCAACACCTGCGCGGTCTCCCAGCCGTCCGGCCGCTGCTGACCCGCCCGTCGACGCCCCGCCGAGCCGCCCGCCGACCCGCGCCCCGCCGACCCGCGCCCCGCCAAGCCGCGCGCCGACGCCCCCGCGCCCGACGCCCCGCCGAGCCCCCGACCGACAAGGACCAGCCCATGACCACCGCCCCCGTCAACCCCACCCCCCAGCCCGCGATGCGCCTGCGCGAACTCGTCTTCGGCGCCGCCTGCGCCGCCGCCGTCCGCGCCGCCGCCCGGCTCGGGGGTGCCTAAAGGCTCCGAGACACCCCAACCCCCCCTCCCGAACCCGCCCCCCCACCCGACACCCAAAACCAACAGCCGTGCCGCCTCCTTTTCTCT
>NZ_JBVHYH010000033.1:0-34846 GCF_055569135.1 Kitasatospora sp. NPDC029367 | reverse complement strand
ACCCCCCCCCCTCCCCCTCTTCTCCCCCCCCCCCCCCCCCCCCCTCCCCCCCCCCCCCCCCCCCTTCTTCCCCCCCCCCCCCCCCCCCCCCCCCCCGACCGCCGTCACGGAGCTCGCCGCGCAGCTGGACACCGAACCCCGCCAGCTGCGCCGCCTGCTGCGCGCGCTCACCTGCTACGGGATCTTCGCGGAGACCGGCGACGACCGCTTCGAGCACACCGAGATGTCCCGCCTGCTGCGCGACGACGCCCCCAACTCCCTGCGCCACATCGCCCTCTGGTGCACCGAGCCGTGGACCTGGGAGGCCTGGCCGAAGCTCGACGAGGCGGTGCGCTCCGGCCGCAACGTGTTCCCCGAACTGTTCGGCAAGGAGTTCTTCGACTACCTGCACAGCGACGCCGGTGACTCGGCGAAGGTCTTCGACAAGGCGATGACCACCTCCAGCCGGCAGTCCGCCCGGGACTTCGCCGACTACCTGGACCTCACCGGCATCGACTCGGTCGCCGACATCGGCGGCGGCCAGGGCCACGTCCTCGCCAGCCTGCTGGAGAAGCACCCGGCCCTCCACGGCACCCTGCTCGACCTGCCCAAGGTGGTCGCCGGCGCCGACCCCCGCCTCCAGGACGGCGGCGCCTTCTCGGCCCGCGCCCGCCTCGTCCCCGGCGACTGCCGGGTGGAGATCCCGGTGCGCGCCGACCTCTACATCATCAAGAACATCCTGGAGTGGGACGACGACAGCACCCGCCGCACCCTCGCCAACGTGGTCGCCGTGGCCCGCCCCGGCGCCCGGGTCGTGGTGGTCGAGAACCTCGTCGACAACAGCCCCTCGATGCGCTTCACCACCGCGATGGACCTGATGCTGATGCTCAACGTCGGCGGCGCCAAGCACTCCGAGGAGAGCATGGTCCACCTCATGGAGGAGGCCGGCCTCGACGTCGCCGCCGTCCGCCCCGTCAACCCCTACCTCCACGCCTTCGAGTCCACCGTCCGCGGCTGACCCCCCGTAGACGCCCGACGGCCGCTGCTCCCCGACCCGGGGGAGCAGCGGCCGTCGGGGTGTTCAGGCCTTGTGGGAGGACTCCAGGTGGGCGAAGACCACCACGTTGTCCAGGTAGTCCCGGCGCTTCTTGTCGTAGGTGCCGCCGCAGGTGATCAGCCGGAGCTGGGCGTCCGGGGTCTTGCCGTAGACCTTCTGGTCGGGGAAGGCGTTCTTGGCGAAGGTCTCCACGTTGTCGACCGAGAAGACGGCGACGGTGCCGTCGGCGCGGCTCACCTCGACCTTGTTGCCGGGCAGCAGCAGGCTCAGCAGCAGGAAGACCGCCGGGCCCTTGGTGGTGTCGACGTGGCCGGCGACGACGGAGCTGCCGCGCTCGCCCGGGGTGACGCCGTCGCGGTACCAGCCGACCAGGTTCTTGTCGTCCGGCGGGGGCGCGTTGAGCTGTCCGGCCGGGCCCAGGGTGAGCTCCGTGAACGGGGCGTCGACGGCGATCTGCGGGATCCGCAGCCGGGTCGGCTTGGACCGCTTGAGCGCCGGTGCGCCTGCTGCGCTGGGCGGTGCCGTGGCGCTGTTGGTGGCCGCCGCCGGGCCGGGGACGGCGGGGGCGGCCGCGGCCGGGGGAGCGGCCTGGCCGGCCGCCTGGCCCTCGCCGGGCCCGGTGTCCACCGAGTTGTAGATCAGCAGCAGGCCGACCGCTGCCGCGCCCATCCCGCCGCGCAGCAGCCGGGGCATTCCGTACCCGGGACCGCCGGTCATTCCTGTCCTCCGCTCGAAGTCCTTCGTCGGGAGCCTGTTCCGCAACGGTCCGCCGCCCCCGTGCGCCCCGCCCGGGAAGGGGGAGCGCCCAGAGGCGGCGGTGGCGGACGTCAGACGGCTGCGGCGCCGGAGGTGCGACGGCCGCGGCGCAGCGCGAACGCGCCGGCCCCGAGACCGCCGAGCAGCAGCACCGCGCCGGAGGCGAGGCCGCCGCCGGACAGGGCCAGGCCGCCGCCGCCGGTGTGCACGCCGCCGTGCGGGGTGTGCTCCTCCTCCCGGCCCTCGGAGCCCTTGCCCTCGGAGCCCTTGTGCTCGTCGGAGCCCTTGCTGTCGGAGCCCTTGTGCTCGCTGGAGCCCTTGTGCTCCTCGGAGGAGCCGCCGGACTTCTTGTCGTCGTAACCCTTCGAGCTGTCGGAGCCGCCCTTCTCGGGCTGCTTCTCCTGCCAGGTGAGGTTCTTGCCCTGGTCCGAGGAGGAGCCGTCGGCGAAGGCCATGGGGGTGCCGACGGTGAGGACGGCGGCGACGGCCGCTCCGGCGAGCAGCGTGCGTGCAGAACGCATGAGGATGATCCTTTCGGCGCGGGCCGCGACCGCCGGCACGGTGCCGGTCAGGGGACTCGCGAACAAGTGGCGCCTGATCCACCGTCAACCACGGTGGAGCCGCCTGCCACCCGAGCGTGGCAGCGCGGGTACGGAGAGTGCGCTCTTCGGGTGGAGTCCGGGGCGTGTTCACCCGGGTGGCCCGGCGATCCGGGTGATTCGGATTCGGGACGGGGTGGTAGGGGCCGCGCGCACGGGCCCGCCCCCGGCGCCGCGCACGGGCCCGCCCCCGATGCGCGCATGGGCCCGCCCCCGGCGCGGTGCCGGGGGCGGGCCCAGAACGGAGCGGGGACGCGGCTCAGCGGTCCCAGCGGTAGAACTCGCGCGCCATGGCGTCCTTCGGCTCGCGCCAGGTGGCCGGGTCGTAGGCCTGGACGAAGGCGGTCAGGCGGTCGCTGACGGTCCGGAACTCCGGGTGGCCGAGGACCTTGGCGACGGCCGGGCCCGGCGGGCGGTCGGCCTCGATCAGGTGCAGGTAGACGTCGCCGAACTGGAAGAGGCTGCGCCCGGTGACGCCGATCAGGTGCGGCAGCTCGCCGCGGTCGGAGTCGGCGAACACCTCGGCGATGTCCGGGGCGGCCTCGGGCTTCATCCGCGCCACGATCAGTGCGCGGTGGGTGCCGGTCACTGCTCCGCCGCCCGCTTCTCGACCTTCTCGCGGATCAGCTGCATCTGGATCCGCGAGTTCTTGTTGATGTGGTTGACCATGCCGTCGTCGTCGACCGGCGCGGTGGGCTTCATCGCGAAGTCCTGGATCCAGCGCATCCGGGTGCCGGCCGGGACCTCGGCGTACTCCCAGCGGATCTCCATGAACTCGAACGGTCCGGGCTCGACCCGGCGGGCGTTGACCTCCAGCGACGACCGGTCGGTGGTGCGCTCGGAGACCCAGCTCCACACCTGGCCGTTCTCGTCCGGGTGCATGGTGAGCCGGAACTGCACCCGGTCGCCGTCGCGCTCCAGCACCTCGACCGAGGCGTACTCGCTGAAGAGGTCCGGCCAGTTCTCCAGGTCGTTGGTCATCTCCCAGACCAGGTCGAGCGGGGCGTTGATGACGATCTCGTTGTCGGTGTGTCCGGGCATCTCAGGCACCGGCCTTCGCGGAGAGGGAGGTGTTGACCAGCTCCAGGAACTCGGCCGGGGTCTTGGCGGACTCGGCGCCGGAGGTGACCTTGAGGCTGTGCCGGTTCTCCAACTCGCCGACGACGCCGAGGAGTCCGAGCGAGTCGACGCCGAAGTCGTCGAACTGCGCGCCCGGCTGCTCCAGGTCGCCCGGGGTGACGGTGACGCCGGCCCGGGCCTGGAGCAGGGCGGCCAGTTCGGGATAGCTGAGGGTGTTGCTCACGGGGTTCCCTTCGAAGGAGGTCCAGTGGATCGGGGGTGCGGGGGTCAGGTCGGCTCCCCGCGGCGGAGCACCAGCGCGGAGTTGGAGCCCATCAGCCCGCGGCTGAGCACCAGGGCGGTGCGCAGTTCGGCCGGGCGGGCGCGGTCGGTCACCAGGGCGAGGTCGTGGCAGACCTCGGTGACGTTGGGGGTGGGCGGCAGCACGCCGTCCTCCATGGCGAGCACGGCGGCCGTGACGTCCAGCATCGGGGCGCCGCAGTAGGCCCGTCCGGTGCCGGACTTGGGGGCGGTGACCGGGACGCGCTCGGCGGCCGGGCCGAGCGCGTCGGCCAGCGCCAGGGCCTCGGCCCGGTCGGCGGCGGGGACACCGAGCGCGTCCGCGAAGACCACGTCGACCTCCTCGGGCGCGATCCGGGCCTCGTCCAGTGCGATCCGGATCGCCGCGGCCAGTCCCTCCCGGGACTCCTCCCAGCGGGAGGCCCCGGTGAAGGTGGCGCCGTGTCCGGCCAGGTGGGCCCGGACGCTGGCGCCGCGCCGGCGGGCCGCCGACTCCTCCTCCAGCAGCAGCATCGCGCCGCCCTCGGCGGGGGAGAAGCCGCAGGCCCGCGCGGTGAACGGCAGGTAGGCGGCGTCCGGCCGGTCGGCCAGGCTCAGCTCGGGGTAGCCGAGCTGGCAGACCATGGAGTACGGCGCGAGCGGGGCCTCGGCGGCGCCGACCACCACGGCGTCGGTGCCGCGCTCGACCGAGCGGGCGGCGTGCGCGAGCGCGTCCAGGCCGCCGGCCTCGTCGCTGGCGACCACCCCGCACGGGCCCTTGTAGCCGCCGCGGATCGAGATCTGGCCGGTGCTGGCCGCGTAGAACCAGGCGATGGACTGGTACGGGCCGACGAACCGCGGCCCCTGGCCCCAGAGTTGCTGGAGCTCGCGCTGGCCGAACTCGCCGCCGCCGGAGCCGGCCGCGGTCACCACGCCGACCGCGAAGGGCCGTTCGGGGTCGGGCCGGAACCCCGCGTCCTCCACCGCCAGGTCGGCGGCGGCCATCGCGTAGTGGGTGAAGCGGTCGGTCTGCACGAGGTAGCGGCTGTCGATCAGCGACTGCGGCTCGAAGTCCCGCACCTCGCCCGCGACCTTGAGCGGCAGCTCCGTGCAGCCCTCACGGGATATCCGGTCGAGGACGCTCACGCCCTGCCTGGTGGCCTTCCAGAAGGCGTCGGCCCCGACACCGTTCGGCGCCACCACGCCGAGACCGGTGATGACCGCCCGGCGGCCCTGCTGACGTGACGTCATGGAACTCACCCCGTTCTGTTGAGCACGACGGCGGACTGGAATCCGCCGAATCCGCTGCCGACCGAGAGGATGTGGCTCAGCGGCAGCTCGCGCGCGGTGCGCGGCACGTAGTCGAGGTCGCACTCCGGGTCCGGAGTCTCGTAGTTGGCGGTCGGCGGCACCACGCCGTGGGCCAGTGCCAGGGTGCAGGCGACCACCTCGATCGCGCCGATCGCGCCCAGCGAGTGGCCGACCATCGACTTGATCGAGCTCATCGGCGTCTCGAAGGCGTGGCTGCCCAGCGAGCGCTTGACCGCGGCGGTCTCGTGCCGGTCGTTCTGCTTGGTGCCCGAGCCGTGCGCGTTGACGTAGTCGACGTCGCCGCGGTCGACCTTGGCGTGGTCGAGCGCGTGGTCGATCGCCCGGGACATCTCCAGCCCCTCCTTGGTGAGGCCGGTCATGTGGTAGGCGTTGCCGAAGGTGGCGAAGCCGCCGATCTCGCCGTAGATCCGGGCGCCGCGGCGGCGGGCGTGCTCCAGCTCCTCCAGCACCAGGACGGCGCCGCCCTCGCCGAGGACGAAGCCGTCCCGGTGGGCGTCGAAGGGGCGGGAGGCGTGCTCCGGGTCGTCGTTGCGCTCGCTGGTGGCCTTGATGGCGTCGAAGCAGGCGACGGTGATCGGCGAGATCGGGGAGTCGGAGGCGCCGGCGACGCAGATGTCGGCGCGTCCCTCCTCGACCGCCTGGAAGCCGTAGCCGATCGCGTCCAGGCCGGAGGTGCAGCCGGTGGAGACGGTCTGCACCGGGCCGTGCGCGCCGACCCGCTCGGCCACCGCGGAGGCCAGGGTGCTGGGCGCGAAGGCCCGGTGCAGCTGGGGCTCGGCGTGCCGGTGGTCCACGTCCCAGCGCGCGCCGGAGGCGCTGACCAGGGCGTAGTCGTGCTCCAGCCGGGTGGTGCCGCCGACGGCGGTGCCGAGCGAGACGGCGATCCGCCACGGGTCCTCGGCGGCCAGGTCCAGTCCGGCGTCGGCGACCGCCTCGGCGGCCGCGACCATCGCGAACTGCACGTAGCGGTCGGCCCGTTGGACCTCCTCGGGGCTCAGCCCGTGGGCGGCCGGGTCGAAGTCGCACTCGGCCGCGATCCGGGAGCGGAACCCGGCCGGGTCGAAGAGCGTGATGCCCCGGGTGGCGGTGCGGCCGGCCGTCAGGAGGTCCCAGAACGCGGGGATCCCGATTCCTCCGGGCGCGACCACACCGATCCCCGTGACGGCGACGCGCCGTGTCACGAGGCCACCTTGGCGTGTTCCGGGGGGCCGGCGGCGGCGGACTCCCCGGCGCCGGCGGTCTCCTCGGTGCTCACGTGGCCCAGGTCGGGGCGCGGCGCGAGCGGGCCGCAGTGGAAGACCATCCGGGCCTCGGTGTCGCCGACGTTGCGGAAGCGGTGGCGCATGTTGATCGGGATCATCAGGCCCTGGTCGGGCTTGAGCGGCCGGGTCTCCCCGTCCAGGTCGACCTCCAGGTCGCCGGAGACGACGAACACGAACTCCTCGGAGTACGGGTGGTAGTGCTCGTTGATCCGTTCCCCGGGCTTGATGATGGCCAGGCCCATGAAGCCGCTGGTCGCCCCGCAGCTGGGAGGGGTGAGCATGGTGCGCAACAGGGCGCCGTGGCGGCGGTTCTCCGGGGCGTCGTCGACGTTGATGATCGGCGGGAACTGCGTGGTCATGATGGCTTTCCTCCGGGAGGGCTGGCCGGGTGTCAGTCGTTCTGCGAGCTGCGGTCGGTGACCGGGCTCATGGCGCGGGCGGCGAGGAACGCGCCCAGGCCCGCGGCGGTGCGCAGGTCCCCGGCGGGGCCGAGGTCCAGCAGGGCGGCCAGCTCGGCGGCCTCCTGGTCGCCGGCCACGCCGAGCGCGGCGGCGGGCTCGGCCTCGGCCGGTACCCGCAGGTCCACCAGGCGCACCACGGTGTCCTCGCGCTGGAAGACGGTGGCCGCGGCGACCGGGCCGGTCGGGTCGGCGGTGGCGAGGTTGTCGTGGTCGAAGAGCAGCTCGGCGACGGCCGGCCCCCGGCCCGGACGCACCGGGTAGAGCACGGCGTGCCGGTGCAGCCGCCCGGAGGACGGGGCGCTGGCGATCGCCTGGTGCCGGGCGGGCAGCGCGGCCTTGGCGAAGAAGGCCCGGGCCGACTGCGGGTCGCCCAGTTGCCGGGCCTCCTCCAGGTGCGGGTTGAGCTCCTCCTCGACCGCCCGCACCTCGGGCTGCATCGCCACGTGGCGCAGCGCGTCGCCGAGGTTGCCGACCACCTCGACCGCGCGCACCACCCGGTTGCCGTGCATGAACAGCGAGGTGCGGCGCAGCCGGGTGTGCTCGTCCACCTCGGCCCGGGGCGAGGCGTAGCCGGACAGGATGCGGGCCACCTCGGCCTCGCTGCCGGGCTTGACGGTGAAGGTCAGCGCATGGCGCACCACGCCGTCCGGGCCCGGGTCGGCCCGGGGCGGGCCGACGTGCCCGGCGGGCTCGCTGCGCGGCAGGCCGGGCGGCACCTCCATCGGGGCCCTGGTGCCGGTGGACCCGGCCGCCGAGGTCTCGCGCAGCACCGCGTAGCGCAGCGAGCGGAAGTTGTCGCTGACGCAGCCGTGCATCGGCTTGACCATCTCGCGGTGGGCGGGGCTGTCGACCCACTGCAGGAAGGTCTCCTGGTCCTGCCACTCGCTGGTGATCAGCCACTGGCGGGGGTCGTTGATGGACTGGCACAGCTGGTCGCTGACATGGCCGGGTACCGAGGCCACCTGGTGACGCAGTTGCTCGTAGACGTCGAGGAAACGCTGCTGGGCGCCGTCCTGGATCTCCAGCATCAGCACCACCCTCAGCCGGGTGTCGGATTCCTCGTGCTGCTTCGGCTGCGGTTCGGACAGAGTCGTCATGATCCACTTTCTGCTCTTGGCCGCACGCGGCGGGCCGTGGCGGCCGCGTCCGGCGGGTGCTCCCGGCTGGGGGGAGGGCGGTGCGGTGGCGGGCGGCCCGGGCGCTCGGCGCCAGGCCTGAGGTCGATCGTGAGCGGGCGACCGGGCGCGGCGCGAGATTTGCGGGCCATCCGGGCGACGGGGCGGCACAGACCCCCTCGGGCGGGGGATGGAAGAGCGGGGCCCGGCTGAGCGGGCCCGCCCAGGGCGGCGCCGAGTCCAGTCGCCGGGCCGCGGAATCCCCTTACAGGGTGGAGCAATTGATGAATCCGAAGGTGGACGAACGGGTGCCGGTCCTGATCGTGGGCGGCTCCCTGGTCGGGCTGTCGGCCTCGCTGTTCCTCGGTCGGCTGGGTGTCCGGCACCTGCTGGTCGAGAAGCACGCCGACACCTCGCACCATCCGCGCGGGCGCGGCAACAACGTCCGCACGATGGAGCTGTACCGGGTGGCCGGGATCGAGCCGGCGATCCGTGAGGCGGCCTCGGTGCTGGCCCCGAACCACGGCATCCTGCAGGCGCCCTCGCTGACCGGTGAGGAGCAGGAGTGGCTGTTCCGGGAGATCGACCCGGGCGGGCGGCTGGCCCGGTTCAGCCCCAGCTCCTGGTGCCTGTGCAGCCAGAACGACCTGGAGCCGGTGCTGCTGCGCTCGGCCCGCGACCTCGGCGCGGACCTGCGGTTCAGCACCGAGCTGATGTCCTTCGAGCAGGACGCCGACGGCGTCACCTCGGTGCTGCGCAGCCGGGAGACCGGCGAGGAGCGGGTGGTGCGCTCGGAGTACCTGGTCGCCGCGGACGGCCCGCGCAGCCCGGTGCGTACCGGCCTGGGCATCGGCCAGACCGGCAAGGGCGAGCTGTTCCACAACGTCAGCATCACCTTCCGGTCCAAGCGGCTGGCCGAGGTGGTCGGCGACCGGCACTTCATCGCGTGCTACCTGACCGACCCGGAGGCGGACGGCGCGCTGCTGCCGGTGGACAACCAGTCCGAGTGGGTCTTCCACGCGCCCTGGCACCCCGAGCACGGCGAGCCCCTGGAGGCCTTCACCGACGAGCGCTGCGAGCGGCACATCCGCACCGCCGTCGGCTTGCCCGAACTGGACGTCGAGGTGACCGGCAAGGCGCCCTGGCACGCCGCCGAACGGGTCGCCGAGCGGTACGGCGTCGGCCGGGTCCTGCTCGCCGGGGACTCCGCCCACGAGATGTCCCCGACCGGCGCGTTCGGCTCCAACACCGGCATCCAGGACGCCCACAACCTGGCCTGGAAGCTGGCCGCGGTGCTCTGCGGCTGGGCCGGGCCCGGCCTGCTGGAGACGTACGGGCAGGAGCGCCGCCCGGTCGCCCAGGTCACCGGCGAGCGCGCCTCGGCCCGCTCCGCCGAGCACAGCCACCCCGGCTACGCGGTCGTCCCGGGCGTCGGGCGGCAGGCCGGGGTGCTGGCGGTGGCGCTCGGCTACCGCTACCCGCGGGGCGCGGTGGTCGGCACCGACCCGCAGGGCCCGGTCGTCCCGGAGCAGTTCGAGTCGGCGGGCGAGCCGGGCAGCCGGGCCCCGCACCAGTGGCTGCTGTGCGCGGGCGTGCGGCTGTCCACGCTGGACCTGTACGAGCAGGCGATGGTGCTGCTCACCGGCCCCGAGGGCGCGGCCTGGCAGCAGGGCGCCCGGCGGGCGGCGGACCGGCTGGCCGTCCCGCTGGACGCGTACCGGATCGGCGACGGCGCCGAGGACGACCTGGCGCCGGAGCCCGGCGGCGACTTCGCCGCCCTGCACGGGGTGGGCCCGGGCGGTGCGCTGCTGGTGCGCCCGGACGGCTTCGTCGCCTGGCGCTCGCCGGGGCCGGCGGCGGACCCGGAGGCCGAGGTGGAGGCCGTGCTGCGGGCGGTGCTGGACCTCTGACGCACGCGGACGGGCCCGCCGGTCGTCACGACCGGCGGGCCCGTTCTGTCAGGTCCCGGGTGTCAGGTCCCGGGTGTCATGCGTCAGGAGTCTCGGGGGTCAGGGGGGTGCTCAGGCGGTCAGTGACCGCCCGCGTCGACCACCTCGACGTCGGCCACCTCCCGTTCGATCTCCTCGGCGGGCAGCGCCACCCGGATCGCCCAGTAGTAGATGACCAGCGAGAACGCCGTGACCAGCCCGATGTCGTACCACATCGGGATCCGGCCGGTGCCGTTGCCGAAGCCGCCCTGCCAGGAGATCAGGCCGAGGCCCAGCAGGTAGACCGGCAGCCACTGGGCGGCCTTCCAGTTGAGCCGCGGTGCGTTCGGCAGGCGGTTCTTGATCGCGTACGCCGCGTAGCCGCCGAGCAGGGCGTAGCCGAGCACGATGGCGATGCCCAGGCGGGACAGGGTCTGCCAGCCGGCCCAGTAGATGATCAGGCTGGCGACCACGAAGGCGGCCGGGGAGACCACGCCGCCGAGCGGCAGCCGGTAGGAGCGCTCACGGTCGGGCAGCCGGCGGCGCAGGGCGCCGAAGGCCAGCGGTGCGCCGGCGTACATCAGCACGCTGGCGGAGGTGATGAAGCCGACCAGCTGCTGCCAGCTCGGGAAGGGCAGGAAGCAGATCACGCCGGTCACGAAGGACAGGATCAGGCCGAACCAGGGCACGCCGTTGCGGTCCAGCTGCTCGAACTTCTGCGGTGCGTAGCCGTTGCGGCTCAGGCCGTAGGAGATGCGCGAGGTGGAGGTGGTGTAGATCAGGCCGGTGCCGGCGGGGGAGATCACCGCGTCGACCTTGAGCACGTAGTAGAGCCAGCCGAGGCCGACCAGGGTGGCCAGGCCGGCGAACGGGCCGTCGATGCCGGGGAAGTCCAGCTTCGCCCAGCCGTTGGCGAAGGCGGTGACCGGCAGGGCGCCGATGAAGACGACCTGCAGCAGGGTGTAGATCAGGGTGCCGATGGCGACCGAGCCCAGCACGGCGCGGGGGATGTCGCGCTTGGGGTTGCGGCTCTCGCCGGCGATCTGGATGGCCTGCTCGAAGCCGAGGAGGGCGAAGATGATGCCGCTGGTGCTGATCGCGGCGAGCACGCCCTTGGCACCGAAGGGGGCGAATCCGTGCGAGGTGAAGTTGGAGGCGTGGAAGCTGGTGATCGCCAGCATGAAGATCGTGAGCAGAGGAACGAAGATCTTCAACCAGGTGGCGATGCTGTTGGTCCGGGCGAGGACCTTCACACCGAGGAAGTTGACCGCGACGAATACCGCCATCAGCAGGGTCGCGACAATGAATCCGCTGGTGGTCAGGGTGCCGTTGGCGTTCTGCAGTCCGCTGGCCCAGGGCACGTCCTTGGCGTACCCGATCATGGCCTCGACCTCGATCGGTGCCACGGTGGCCGCCTGGAGCCAGGAGAACCAGCCGAAGGACATGCCGGCCAGGCCGCCGAAGGCGTAGTGCGGGTAGCGCGCGGTGCCGCCCGAGACCGGGAAGAGCCCGCCGAGCTCGGCGTGCACGAGTGCGAGCAGCACGATCCCGACGGCGCCGATGCCCCAGGAGATGACGGCCGCCGGTCCGGCGGCGGTGACGGCGCTCTTCGCGCCGAAGAGCCAGCCGGAGCCGATGATCGAGCCGACCGAGGCCCACATGAGGCCGACGAGTCCGACGTGGCGCTTGAGCGACCGGTGTGCGGTCCCGGTGGTGCCGGAGCTCTGGCCGGGCGGCGAGATCTGGTTGAGGGAAGCCATGGATGATCTCTCTGTGTGTGGGGGCTCCGGGGTGGGCGGAGCGCGGAGAGTTGCCACACAGTAGGGCTATTCATAGACCTCTGCACAGATTCCATTGCTGAATGTTTACTTTCTTTGCCAGATATCCGTGCAGGTAGGGGGCCGTCTGTTCATGAGCGTGTTACGTGACTCGCGAGTAGGTTCAGTATTTGAGCGTGAATTGAGCTTCGCCGTCCGGTCCGGCAATATGGACCGCCCGCTCGTTCATGGGAATGACCTGAACCGCATAGCCATGCCGTCGGAGGCGCGGCGTAGGCTGGCTCCGTGCGTTTCGTGATCCTGCCGCCGCCGGTCCGCTAGCGGGCGGCGCACCGATCGGACCCGGCCCGGCGGGAGAGCCCGCCGCGCCGGGGCGATGACCGCCGTCCGCGTACCCCGTGGACCTGAACCGGCGAGCCATCGTGGAGTACCGACGCATGACCTCCTCCGCCGCCGTGCCGTTCCGGCACGGCCTGTTGTCCATTTCCGCCGCCGCCGTCGCCTGGGGGGTGGGCGGAGCCGTGGCCGCGCTGCTGATGCGGACCAGCGGACTCGGCCCGGTGGCCGTCTCCTGCTGGCGCTTCGGCGTCGCGGCGCTCTGCCTGGCCCTGCTGCCCTCGGGGGCCCGGCGGGCCTCCGGCGGCGGGCGCGGCGCCGCCGTGCTGACCGGCCTCGGGCTGGCCGTCAGCCAGTGCGCCTACTTCGCCTCCGTGCACTACGCCGGACTGGGGCTGGGCACCCTGGTCACCATCGGGGCGGGGCCGGTGCTCACCGGCCTCGGCGGGCACCTGCTGCTCGGCGAACGCCTCACCGGGCGGGCGGTGGCCGCCGTCGCGCTCGCCCTCGGCGGGCTGGCCCTGCTGGTGGCGGCCCCGGCCGCCGGGCTGCGGCCGGTGCTGGGCGTCGGCCTGGCGGTGCTCGCGGGCGCGGGCCAGAGCGGGCTGACCCTCTGGGCCCGGGCCGGTGGTTCGGCCCGGGCCGGGCGGGGCGCCTTCGCCACCGGCCTGCTCTGCCTGCTGCCGTTCGCGGCGCTCCAGGGCGTGCTGCCCAGCACCGGGCAGCCGGCGCTGACCGGGGGAGCCCTGCTGTTCCTCGGGACGGTGCCCACGCTGCTCGCCTACCGGTGGTACTTCTCCGGGCTGACGGCCGTACCGGGCACCACCGCCTCGGTGCTGGTGCTGCTGGAGCCGGCCACGGCGGCGGCGATCGGCGTGCTCTTCCTCGGCGAGCCGGTCACCGCGGGCCTGGTGGCCGGTTCGGCGCTGCTGCTGGCCGCGATCGCGGCCCTGGCCCGGACGTAGGGCGTCGGCGCGGCGGCGTGCACCCGGGCGGGCGAGCTGTGGTCGCCGGGGGCGCGCCGCCGTGCTGTCGTGGGCCGCATGATGACCTCACGCGCGGCCCGGGTGGCCGTCACGACCGCGACCGCCGTCCTGCTCGCCGCCGGGGCCGCGGCCCCCACCGCCTCGGCGGCGGGGGCCGCTCGGCGCGACGTCACCGCCGCCACCTGCCGGGCCGCGGGCGGGCACGTCGAGGGCAGCGGCTACTGCGTGGACGCCGGCGGGGTGGACGCCTGGGGGGCGGAGATCGACGGCCAGGCGGTCAACCCGAACCCGCGCCCCGGGTTCGAGTGAGCCGGTCCGCCGCTGCCGCAGCTCTCAGGGCACCGGCCGGAGCGCCACCGGTGCCGGGGTGAGCGACCGCAGCACCAGGTCGATCCGGACCTTGGCGGCGCCCGACCGGTGCAGCGCGGCGGCCACCGCCCGCAGCTCCTCCGGGCCCGTGCAGGCGAGCCGCAGCTCCAGGTCGGCGTCCCCGGCGAGGGCGAGGCCGCTCTGGACCGCCGGGAACTCCGCCGCCAGCCGGTCGAAGTCCAGCGGTACCGGCCCGTGGCTGATCCGGGCGATGGCGTGCAGTGCCCGGGCCTGCTCCGGGTGGCCCGGAGCGGGGTCGAAGCCGTCCGGGACGAGTTGGAGCGGGGCCGTCACCGGTGCTGGAGGCGGGCGGTCGGGGTCGGGGACGGAGCCGTGGCGGTGGCGGCCCCGAGGGGGGCGGGGGTGGCGGCCCCGACGGTGGCGGGGGTGGTGACCGGCGGCGCGACCAGTCCCGGGTCGAGCACCAGGGTGTCGACGCCGAGCGGCCTGGTGAGGTTGCGCAGCGCGGCCTCACCGAGTTCGGTGTAGGCCTGGTCCGGCCCCAGGAGGGCGGCGAGGGCCTCGGGGCTGGAGAAGCCGACGGCGCAGCGGACGCCGTTGCGCATGCGGAAGAGGCGGAGGGCGGCGGTGCTTCCGGTGCCGGTGGTGGTGACCGGAACGTGCCAGACGACGCAGGCCATGCGGATGCTCCCGAGTGGGGTGGTGGTGGCTGCCGGAACTGCTCGTCCCCGACGCTAGGCCGGGTCCGGCCGGACGGCGCCGGTCCTGACGCAGCGTTGACCGAATGGGGTGGTGCGTTGACGCACTCCTGACACCCGGCTCACCCGATTGGACTACACCAGTTCCGCATCGGCCCGAATTCGGCCCGAACGGTGTCGTACGACCGTCCCAACGCCGACCGTCCCGTACGGCTCCGGAGCGCTCCGCTTGCCGTGCGCCGCGCACCGGACCACGGTGGATCGGGCCCCCGGTCGCGCCCCGCGCGGGCTCCCGGATCCGACCGGCGCGCGCTCCGGGGCGGGGGGAGGTGGAGAGCGGGGCCCGGGACGAGATATCTTGACGTCAAGACGTTGGAGACGTGAAGCGGAGTTTCGATGACTGACTCGACCATCATCTATACGCACACCGACGAGGCTCCGGCCCTGGCGACCTACTCGTTCCTGCCGGTGGTCCAGGCGTACGCCTCGACGGCGGGCGTCCGGGTGGAGACCCGTGACATCTCCCTGGCCGGGCGGATCATCGCCAGCTTCCCGGAGCGTCTGACCGAGGCCCAGCGGATCGGCGACGCCCTGGCCGAGCTCGGCGAGCTCGCCAAGACCCCGAGCGCCAACATCATCAAGCTGCCGAACATCTCGGCCTCCGTGCCGCAGCTCAAGGCCGCCATCGCCGAGCTCCAGGCCCAGGGCTACGCCCTGCCGGACTACCCGGACGAGCCGCGCACGGCCGAGGACGAGGACGTCCGCGCCCGCTACGACAAGATCAAGGGCAGCGCCGTCAACCCGGTCCTGCGCGAGGGCAACTCGGACCGCCGGGCCCCGCTGTCGGTCAAGAACTACGCCAAGACCCACCCGCACCGGATGGGCGCCTGGACCGCCGAGTCCAGGACCAACGTCGCCACCATGGGCGAGAACGACTTCCGCTCCACCGAGAAGTCCACCGTGATCGCCGCCGACGGCGCCCTGCGCATCGAGCTGGTCGGCCAGGACGGCACCACCACGGTGCTGCGCGAGAAGGTCCCGGTGCTGGCCGGCGAGGTCGTCGACGCCTCGGTGATGCGCGCCGCCGCCCTGAACGACTTCCTGGCCGCCCAGGTCGCCCGCGCCAAGGCCGAGGGCGTGCTGTTCTCGGTGCACCTCAAGGCCACCATGATGAAGGTCTCCGACCCGATCATCTTCGGCCACGTCGTCCGCGCCTTCTTCCCGCAGACCTTCGCCCGCTTCGGCGACGCGCTGGCCGCCGCGGGCCTGAACCCGAACAACGGCCTCGGCGGCATCCTGGCCGGCCTGGACGCGCTGGAGAACGGCGCCGAGATCAAGGCCTCCTTCGAGGCCGAGCTGGCCGAGGGCCCGGCCCTGGCCATGGTCGACTCCGACAAGGGCATCACCAACCTGCACGTGCCGAGCGACGTCATCGTCGACGCCTCGATGCCGGCCATGATCCGCACCTCCGGCCACATGTGGGGCCCGGACGGCCAGGAGGCCGACACCCTCGCGGTGCTGCCGGACAGCAGCTACTCCGGCGTGTACCAGGCCGTCATCGACGACTGCCGCGCCCACGGCGCCCTGGACCCGGCCACCATCGGCTCGGTCCCGAACGTCGGCCTGATGGCCCAGAAGGCCGAGGAGTACGGCTCCCACGACAAGACCTTCGAGGTCGCGGCCGCCGGCACCGTCCGCCTGGTCGACGCCGAGGGCAACGTGGTGCTGGAGCAGGCCGTCCAGCCCGGCGACATCTTCCGCGCCTGCCAGACCAAGGACCTGCCGATCCAGGACTGGGTCAAGCTGGCCGTCACCCGCGCCCGCGCCACCGGCGACCCGGCCGTGTTCTGGCTGGACGCCGAGCGCGCCCACGACGCCGTGCTGATCGAGAAGGTCAAGGCGTACCTGCCGCAGCACGACACCACCGGCCTGCAGATCGAGATCATGTCCCCGGTCGAGGCCACCAAGTTCTCGCTGGAGCGCATCCGCCGCGGCGAGAACACCATCTCGGTCACCGGCAACGTGCTGCGCGACTACCTGACCGACCTGTTCCCGATCCTGGAGCTGGGCACCAGCGCCAAGATGCTGTCGGTCGTCCCGCTGATGGCGGGCGGCGGCCTGTTCGAGACCGGCGCCGGCGGCTCCGCCCCGAAGCACGTCCAGCAGCTGGTCAAGGAGAACTACCTGCGCTGGGACAGCCTGGGCGAGTTCTTCGCGCTGGCCGCCAGCTTCGAGCACCTGGCCACCAGCACCGGCAACGCCCGCGCGAAGGTGCTGGCCGACACCCTGGACCGCGCCACCGGCACCTTCCTCAACGAGGACAAGTCGCCGAGCCGCCGCCTCGGTGGCATCGACAACCGCGGCAGCCACTTCTACCTGGCCATGTACTGGGCCCAGGAGCTGGCCAAGCAGACCGCCGACGCCGAGCTGGCCCAGGCCTTCGACGCGCTGGCCAAGGCGCTCACCGAGCAGGAGAAGGCCATCGTGGACGAGCTGATTGCCGTCCAGGGCTCGGCCGTCGACCTCGGTGGCTACTACCAGCCGGACCCGGCCAAGGCCGCGGCCGTGATGCGCCCGTCGAAGACCTTCAACGAGGCGATCGCCAACCTCGGCTGACACCGGCCGGGTTGACGCACCGGGAGGCCCCCGGGACCGCTGCGGCGGTCCCGGGGGCCTCCTCGCGTCTCAGGCCAGGCCGAGCACCACTCCCGCCCCGGTCAGCAGCAGGAGGGCGGCGCCGTTGGCCCGCGGCAGGGCGAGCGCGGTGCCGACCGCCTCGCGCAGCAGCTGGTACGGGCCGTGGGCGAGCGGGCCGTCCGCGCCGAGCACCCGGGCGGGGGCGCCGGCCCGGCGGGCCGCCAGGGCGGAGCGGACGGTGTGGAAGCCGCTGGTGATGACGGCGCAGCGGTAGCCGGGGCGCTCGGCGGCCATCAGGGCGGCGCTGAACCGCAGGTTCTCGGCGGTGTTCACGGCCCGCTCCTCGCGCCGGATCCGCTCGGCCGGGACGCCCCGGGCGAGCAGGTAGCGGGCCATCGCACCGGCCTCGGTGCACTCCTCGTGCGGGCCCTTGCCGCCCGTCACCAGCAGCAGCGGCGCGTGCCCGGCGGCCTCCTCGGCGGCGAATCGTTCCAGCGCGGCGTCCAGCCGGGCCGCCAGGGTCGGCGCGGGCTCGCAGCCGTCCAGCGCGGCCCCCAGGACCACCAGGTAGTCGGCCCCGGCGGGCACCGGGCGGCGGCGCTGGAACAGCGCGCAGCCGAGGAAGCCGAGCAGCCAGAGCAGGACGTACCCGCCGAGCAGGACGGCGGGGAGCAGCAGGGCGTGCATACCCCTCGAACGCGCCCGGTCGAACGGCCGTTCCACGACATGACGGAGCCCACGTCCTCCGGGGGCGTGGGCTCCGGGGAGGGCGTGGGCTCCGGGTGCTCCGGGCGGGCGGGCCGGGGGCTCAGCCGGCGTCGGCCGCCGGGGTGGGGGCCGGGGTGGGGGCCGGGGTGGCGGTGGGCGCGGCGGTGGGCGCGGCGGCCGGGCGCTGGCCCTTCCTGTGCAGCGAGGCCAGGTAGGCGTTGTACGCCTCCAGCTCGGCGTCGCCGGTGCGCTCCTCGGAGCGGTCCCGACGGCGGGCCTGCCGCTGCTCGGAGCCCATCCACTGGTAGACCAGCGCGATCAGCACGAGCGCGGTCGGGATCTCGCCGAACGCCCAGGTGATGCCGCCGGCCAGCTTCTGGTCCTCCAGCAGGTCCGTCCCGGGTGGTGCGCCCTGGACGGTGAAGGTGGTCACCAGCGGGTGGCCGGCCATCATCACCGCCACACCGAAGAAGGCGTGGAACGGCATCCCCATGAACAGCTCGATGATCCGCATCACGTGGCCGGGGCGGTGCGGGCCCGGGTCGACGCCCATGATCGGCCAGAAGAAGGTCAGACCGGTCATGAGGAAGTGCACCATCATGAAGATGTGCCCGAGGCGGTACTGCATCAGGAAGTCGAACGCGGGGGTGAAGTAGACCCCGTACAGGCTGGCGATGAACATCGGGATGGTGAACGCCGGGTGCGAGATCACCCGGACGTACCGGCTGTGCAGCAGTGCCACCAGCAGCTCGCGCGGACCGCGCGGCCGGCCCTTGCCCGCCGGGCGCAGCGCGCGCAGCGAGAGCGTGATCGGGGCGCCGAGCAGCAGCAGGATCGGCGTCAGCATGGACAGCACCATGTGCTGGATCATGTGTGCGCTGAACAGCACCATGCCGTAGTCGTTCAGCCCGCTGCAGGTGACCAGCAGCATGCTGGCGACACCCGCGACCCAGCCGACGACCCGGGCGATCGGCCAGCGGTCGCCGCGCCGGTACAGCCGGACCACGCCGGTCAGGTACAGCGCCAGCGCGACCAGGCCGCCGAGCAGGAACACCCAGTCGGGGGACCAGGTCCAGACGTTGGAGAGGGTGAACGGGCCCAGCGGGGTCATCCCGCCGTGGTGGTGCATTCCTGACATTCCGTCGCCCATCGGCGGGTCCCGCTTTCCGTCATTGTGGTCCCCGCTGGGGGTCCGGTTCGCCCGTTTTGCTTGGCATACAGCCTAGGTGGGCCTTACCCCGGGCGTGCCGCCGCCCCCTCCGTACGGGTGCGCGGGGCGGTGGTGGGCGGGGCGGCCGGTGGCGGGGCGGTGGGGGGTGGAGCGTCGCTAGACTGACCGGCCGGTCGGCAGGGAGGAGCCAGGCATGGCGGCGGCACAGCGGCCCGGGGCGCGGCCCGTGGTCGCGCTCACCGGGGCCACCGGGTTCATCGGCTCGGCCGTACGGGAGGCCCTCGCGGCCCGCGGTGTGGAGGTGCGGGCCCTGGTGCGCGGGGAGCCCGTCGCGGACGGGCACACCGCCTGGGTGCCCGGCGACCTCGCCGACCGCTCCGCACTGGACGGGCTGTGCGCGGGCGCGGGGGTGCTGCTCCACCTCGCCTCCAGGGTCGCCGGCGGCGAGGAGGAGTGCGCGGCCGTGAACGACCGGGGCACGGCGGCCGTGATGGCGGCGGCCACCCGGGCCGGGGTCGGGCGGATCGTCCACCTGTCGACCACGGCGGTGTACGGCGAGGGCCCGCACACGGACCTCGGGGTCGGCGGGGTGCCGGCCGCGCCGCTGTCGGCGGCCAGCCGCACCCGGCTGCTCGGCGAGGGGCACGCCCTGGCCGCCGGTGCCGCGGTGCTGCGCCCGGCCCTGGTCACCGGGACGGGCGACCGCTGGGTGGTGCCCGCCCTGGCCGAGCTGGCCCGCAGGGTCCCGGGCCGCTGGGCGGGGGGCACGGCCCGGCTCTCCCTGGTGGACCGGACCGACCTGGCCCGGCTGGTCACCGGGCTCGCCCTGGACGCCCCGGACCGGGTGGCGGGCGTCCACCACGCGGCCCACCCGGAGCCGGTCCGCAGCGGCGACCTGCTCGACGCCCTCGCCGGGCTCGGCCTGCTGCCCGCCCAGGACGGCCCGGCGCTGCCCTGGGCGGAGTGCCGCCGACGGCTCGCCGCCGCGCCCGGCCTGGTCTCCGAACGGCAGTTCGCCATGATCGCCCGGGACCACTGGTACCGCAGCGACGCGATCTGGCGCCTCGCCGCCTGCCCGCCCGGCCCGGGCCCGCTGGCCCGCCTCGCCGGGGCGGCGCCCTGGTACCGGACGGCGCTGGGGCTGTAGAGCCCCGTAGGGTCCGTCAGGGCTGCAGTCGGCGGGCCCGGGCCTCCAGGAAGCGCTGCTCGGCGAGGCTCGCGGTGGCCCTGGCCGCGCGGCGGTAGTGGTCGTACGCGGCCGACCGGTCGCCGGCGCGTTCCAGCAGGTGGGCCCGGACGGAGAGCAGCCGGTGGTGGTCGGCCAGGCGACGGTCGGTGTCCAGGGTGGCGAGCAGGTCGAGGCCGGCCCGTGGGCCGTTCAGCTCGGCGAGGGCGACGGCGCGGTTGAGGGTGACCATCGGGTTGGGGGCGATCCGCTCCAGGATCAGGTAGAGCGCGTGCACCTGGGCCCAGTCGGTCCGGTCCGCGGTGGCGGCGTCGGCGTGGGTGGCGGCGATGGCGGCCTGGAGCTGGTACGGGCCCAGGGCCGGGCCGGCCAGGGCGGCCTTGGCGAGGTCGGTGCCCTCGTCGAGCAGCGGGCGGTCCCAGGCGGTGCGGTCCTGTTCGGCCAGCGGGACCAGGTCGCCGGTGGCGGTGGTGCGGGCGGCCCGGCGGGCGTGGGTGAGCAGCATCAGGGCGAGCAGCCCGGTCACCTCGGAGTCCCCGGGCAGCTGGGCGTGCACGATCCGGGCCAGCCGGACGGCCTCCTGGGCGAGGTCGGTGCGGTGCAGTTCGCTGCCCGAGGAGGCGGTGTAGCCCTCGTTGAAGATCAGGTAGAGCACGTGCAGGACGACCCGCAGCCGTTCCTCGCGCTCGGTGCCCTCGGGGAGGGCGAAGGAGCTGCCGGCGGCCCGGATCCTCTGCTTGGCCCGGCTGATCCGGGCCGCCATGGTGGCTTCCGGCACCAGGAAGGCGCGGGCGATCTCGGCGGTGGTCAGGCCGCCGACGGCGCGCAGGGTGAGCGCGGTCTGGGAGGCGGCGGTGAGCGCCGGGTGGCAGCACAGGAACAGCAGGACCAGGGTGTCGTCGGTGTCCGGCACGTCCTCGGGCAGCACCTCGGTGGCCGTGGTCGCGTACTCGCGCTCGCGGCGGGCGCGGTCGCTGCGGATCCGGTCGACCAGCCGCCGGGAGGCGACCGTCACCAGCCAGCCGCGCGGGTTGTCCGGTACGCCCTCCTCGGGCCACTGCACGGCGGCGGCGAGGACGGCCTCCTGAACGGCGTCCTCGCAGCCCTCGAAGCGCTCGTACCGTCGTACCAAGGTGCCGAGGACCTGCGGCGTGAGCTCCCGCAGCAGGTCCTCGAAGTCCGGTGCTGTCATGCCTCCAAGTGTCCGTCGGAGAACATCACCTGGCGCACCTCGACGCCCAGCCCCTCGATCGCGGCGTCCGGGATCCGCGCGGCCAGCTCGATGGCCCGCTCCTTGTCCTCGCAGTCGAGCAGGTAGAAGCCGCCCAGGAACTCCTTGGCCTCCAGGAACGGGCCGTCGGTCACCACCGGCTGGCCGTCCCGGACGGTGACCACGGCCGCCTGCGACGGGTCCACCAGCGCCTGGGTGACGATCAGTTCGCCGGAGGCCTTCAGCTCCTCGATGAACGCGCCGTGCCCGGCGCCGATCGCGGCCTTCTCCTCGTCGGTCAGCGCGTCCAGCACGGCCGGGTTGATGTGCAGGCTGATCAGGAACTTCATCGCGTACTCCTCGTGGTGGGCGGGCCCCGTGCGGGCCCCTCGACCGTGTGGTCGGAGCCGGGGCCGCCGTCTTGACATCCCCGTCGGAGAAATCTCCCACGGGTTCCGTCCCGGCCCTCGGGTCTCCTCCGGTCTGTCGGTGCTCCGATGTCGAGAAGTCCCCGGCCGCTCCGACCGACCGGTGTGCGGAACCCGATCCGAGAGACGATGAGGAGCACGCGATGAGAGCGAACCGGGCCCGGCTGGGGCTGGCCCTGCTGATGCTGCCGACCCTGGTGGTCGCGATGGACGTGACGGCGCTGCTGCTCGCCCTGCCGAGGCTGAGCGCGGACCTGGGCGCCTCCGCCGTCGAACAGCTGTGGATCAGCGACGGCTACGGGCTGATGGTGGCCGGGCTGGTGATCACCATGGGCACGCTGGGCGACCGGATCGGCCGTCGACGCCTGCTGCTGACCGGCGCGGCGGCCTTCGCGGTGCTGTCGGTGGTCGCCGCCCTCGCGGTCGACCCGCTGATGCTGATCGTGGTCCGGGCCCTGCTGGGCGTGGCCGGGGCGACGCTGGCGCCGTCCACGCTGGCGCTGATCACCAACATGTTCCGGGACGAGCGCGAACGCGGGCGGGCGGTCGCCGTCTGGGCGACCTGCCAGTTCGCCGGCGGCGCGCTGGGGCCCGTGCTGGCCGGGCTGCTGCTCCAGCACTTCTGGTGGGGGTCGGTGTTCCTGGCCGCCGTCCCGGCGATGGCGCTGCTGCTGGCGGCCGGGCCGTGGCTGCTGCCCGAGTTCCGCGGCGGGGCGGCCGGGCGGCCGGACCTGGCCGGGGTCGGGTTGTCGCTGGCGGCGGTGCTGCTGGTGCTGTACGGGGTCAAGCAGCTGCCGGCCGGGGGCGCGACCGGTATCCCGGTGGCCGCCCTGCTGCTCGGTGCCGGCCTCGGCTACCTCTTCGTCCGGCGTCAACTGGGCCTGGAGCAGCCGTTGTTGGACCTGCGGCTGCTGCGCAACCGGCCGTTCGCGGCGGTGCTGGTCTCGCTGGTCCTGGCCGGGACGGCGATGGCCGGCACCGGGCTGCTGGTGACCCAGTACCTGCAGAGCGTGCTGGGCCACTCGCCGTTCGCCTCGGCCGTGCTGTTCGCGCCGATGGGCCTGGCGGTGGCGGCCGGCACCCTGGCCGCGCCGCGGCTGGTCGGCCGGGTGCGGCCGAACAGCGCGATCGCCGGCGGGCTGGCGCTCTCGGCGCTGGGCGCCCTGCTGCTGGTCGCCGTGGACGGGGACGCGGGCTCGCTGCCGCTGGTGATGACCGGCATCGCGCTGCTGGCGCTCGGCACCGGGCCGCTGTTCGCCCTGGGAACCGGGCTGGTCCTCGACGCGGTGCCGCCGGAGCGGGCGGGCTCGGCGGCGGCGATGTCGGAGACCGGCAACTACTTCGGCGGCTCGCTCGGCTTCGCGGTGCTCGGCACCGTCGCCGCGGCGGTCTACCGCGACCGTACCGGCGGCGGCTCCGACTCGCCGGCCGCCGCGGTCGAGGCGGCCCGGCACCTGCCCGCCGAGCAGGGCGCCGAGCTGCTGCGCGGCGCGCGCTCGGCGTTCACGGCCGGGCTGCAGGTCAACGGACTGATCGCCGCCGCGCTGTTCGCCGGGCTCGCGCTGCTGGCCCTGGCGGTGCGGCGGACCGGGGGAGCGGCCGGGGAGACGGTCGCGGAAACGACCGGAGAGGCGGCCTTTACCCGGTCCGGGTGAACGGCCGGTGCGGGGGGCGGCGGTGGCGTCCGCCGCCCCCGACGGGCGGTGATGATCATGGCGTGATCCTTGGTAGCGTCGGTCGCGGTGCCGCTCAACTGCGGCTCAGCACCATCGACATGAGAGAGCATCACATGGCCCCCAGGACCATCCGCCGTGCCGTCATCCCCGCCGCCGGGCTGGGCTCCCGCCTGCTGCCGCTGACCAAGGCCACCCCGAAGGAGATGCTGCCGGTCGGCGACAAGCCGGTGATCGAGCACACCGTGCGCGAGCTGATCGAGAGCGGCATCACCGACATCACCATCGTCGTCAACGGCGACAAGGGCCTGATCCAGGAGCACTTCCGTCCCAACCCGGTGCTGGTCGAGCAGCTGCGCCGGGACGGCAAGGCGGCGTTCGCGGACGCGGTCGAGGAGGTCGGGGAGCTGTCCCGCAAGGGGCACATCAGCTACCTCTACCAGCACGGCCCGTACGGCAACGGCACCCCGGTGCTCAACGCCGCCCGGCACTTCGGCGACGAGCCCTGCCTGGTGCTGTGGCCGGACGACGTGTTCGTCGCCGAGGTGCCCCGCGCGCAGCAGCTGATCCGGGCCTTCGAGCAGACCAACGCGCCGGTGCTCGCGCTGATGCCGATGGCGCCCGAGGACTCCTACCGTTACGGCGTCCCGGTGGTGAAGGAGGACCTCGGCGGCGGCTCGCTGCGGATCACCGGCCTGGTCGAGAAGCCCAAGCCGGTCGACGCCCCCTCCGGGTACGCCGCCATCGGCGGGTACGTCATCACCCCCGGCATCGTCGACGAGCTGCGCGAACTCACCCGCCGCTGGCACGAGAAGCCCGAGGACGAGGTCTACCTGACCGACGCCATCAACGCCTACGCGGCCCGCCGGGCCGTCTACGGGCAGGTCATCGCCGGCACCTGGTACGACACCGGCAACCCCGCCGCCTACCTGCGGGCGCAGTTCGCGGCGGCCCTCGCCAACCCGGAGTACGGGCACGAACTGCGGCAGTTGGCGGCGGAGTTGGCCCCGGCCGAGTAACCGTCGGCCGAGTAGCCGTCGGCCGAGGCCCCCCGGGTCAGCTCCGGTCGTGGTCCCCGGTGGCGCCGTCGGTGAGTTCGCGCAGGATGTCCAGGTGCCCGGCGTGCCGGGCGGTCTCGGTGGCCATGTGGATGAGCACCCAGCGCAGCGAGACCGTCCGGCCCGACCAGGAGGTGCCGGTGGACTCCAGGTCGAGTTCCTCGATCACCTCGTCGGCGGCGGCCCGGGCGCGGGCGTAGAAGGCCAGCACCTCCGCCGTCGACTCGTGCGGCTCGATCCGCATGTCGGAGCTCTCGTCCGCGTCGAGGTCGAACGGCAGCGGCCCGGTCTCCCGGCCGAAGGTCTCCCGGAACCAGCCGAGTTCGGCGCCGGCCAGGTGCTTGACCAGGCCCAGCAGACTCGTCCCCGAGGGCGTCATCGGCCGCCGCAACTGCTCGTCGTCCAGGCCCTGGACCTTCCACACCACCACGTCCCGGTGCCGGTCCAGGGCCGTGTGCAGACTTTCCTTCTCGCCGCCGGTGAACGGCACGGTCTTGATCATGTGCGGGACGCTAGCAGATCGCCGGGCCGACGGTCCCGGCCCGGCGAACGACCTCGTCCGCCGGGTCAGCCGCGCGGGACGAGGGTGTTCTCGTTGGTACGGCCGGCGGCGAAGTCGTCGATGTTGCGGGCGGTTGCGTCGATGATCTGGCCGACGGCGGTCCGGGTGAAGTAGGCCTGGTGGCTGGTGACCAGGACCTGGGGGAAGGTGACGAGGCGGGCGAGGACGTCGTCGGTGATGCCCTGGATGGAGCGGTCGGTGAAGAAGACGCCGGTCTCCTCCTCGTAGACGTCCAGGCCGACGCCGGAGAGGCGGCCGGCGCGCAGGGTCTCGACCAGGGCGGCGCTGTCGACGAGGCCGCCGCGGCTGGAGTTGACGAGGATGGCGTCGTCCTTCATCCGGGCGAGGGCGGCGGTGTCGATCAGGTGGTGGGTGGCCGGGACCAGCGGGACGTGCAGGCTGATCAGGTCGGCGCGGGTGAGGAGTTCGGGCAACTCGGTGTAGTGCATGCCGAGTTCGCGGCAGGCCGGGTTCTCGGCGATGTCCCAGCCGAGGAGTTCGGTGCCGAAGCCGGCCGCGATCCGGGCGAAGCACTCGCCGATCTTGCCGGTGCCGATCACGCCGACGGTCATGCCGTGGACGTCCCGGCCGAGCAGTCCGTCGAGGCGGAAGTCGAACTCGCGGGTCCGGCCGGCGGCGCGGACGATCCGCCGGTTGACGGCCATCGCCAGGGCCCAGGCGTGTTCGGCGACGGCGTACGGGCTGTAGTGGGAGACCCGGGCGACGGTGAGGCCGAGGTCGGCGGCGGCGTCGAGGTCGATGTTGTTGAAGCCGGTGGAGCGCTGGGCGATCAGCCGGGTGCCGCCGGCGGCGAGGACGGCCAGGGTCTCGGCGTCGAGGACGGCGTTGACGCTGCTGCTGACGGCGGGGTGGCCGGCGGCGAGCGGGGCGGTGTCGCGGTTGAGGAACACGTCCAGGCAGCGCAGTTCGTGCCGGCCGGCGAAGGCCCGTTCCAGCAGCGGCCGTTCGTCGGCCTGCACTCCGTACGCCAGGATCTCCATGCGACGTCCTTCCGGGGAGGGCTCCTGCGGCCCACGCTAACGGGGCCGCCGCGGATGTGCCCGTCAGCTGCACGACGGCTGCCCGAAGGCCGCACGACGGCCCCCGGAGCCGCGGGGTGCGGTCCGGGGGCCGGGGGTCCGGTGTCGAGCCGGAAGGAGGGGCGGCGGCGGTCAGAGGACCGTCTCGGCCTCCTGGTAGCGCTCCTGCGGGACGGTCTTGAGCTCGGCGACGGCCTCGGCCAGCGGCACCAGGTTGATGTTGGTGCCCTGGAGCGCGGTGATGTGCCCGAAGGCGCCCTTGTGGACGGCCTCGACGGCGTGCCAGCCGAAGCGGGTGGCGAGCACCCGGTCGTAGGCGGTGGGGGTGCCACCGCGCTGGGTGTGGCCGAGGATGACCGGGCGGGCCTCCTTGCCGAGGCGGTGCTCCAGTTCGCGGGAGAGCTGGGTGGCGATGCCGGTGAAGCGCTCGTGGCCGTAGATGTCCTTGGTGCCCTCCTCCCAGTGCATGGTGCCGGGCTCGGGCTTGGCGCCCTCGGCGCAGACCACGATGGCGAACTTCTTCTGCCGGTCGAAGCGCTCGCGGACCACGGCGGTGAGCTTCTCGATGTGGAACGGGCGTTCCGGGACGACGATGGCGTGCGCGCCGGCCGCCATGCCCGCGTTCAGCGCGATCCAGCCGGTGTGCCGGCCCATGACCTCGACGACCATGACCCGCTGGTGGGACTCGGCGGTGGTCTTCAACCGGTCGAGGGCCTCGGTGGCGACCGAGACGGCGGTGTCGAAGCCGAAGGTCACGTCGGTGGCGGCGATGTCGTTGTCGATGGTCTTGGGCACGCCGACGATCGGCAGGCCCGCGTCGCTCATCAGCTTGGCGGCCTTGAGGGTGCCCTCGCCGCCGATCGGGATCACGGCGTCCAGGCCGAGGTCGGAGCAGTACTTCTTGGCCCGCTCGACGCCGTCCCGCAGGTGGCTCGGCTGCACCCGGGAGGACCCGAGGATGGTGCCGCCCTGGGCCAGGATGCCGCTCACCGAGTCGAGGGTCAGGGGGCGGTGGTGCCCTTCCAGGAAACCGCGCCAACCGTCCTCGAACCCGATGATCTCGTCGCCGTGGTCGACCACCCCCCGGTGGACCACGGAACGGATCACCGCGTTCAGGCCGGGGCAGTCACCGCCGCTGGTCAGCACTCCGATACGCATTAGCTTTGCAACTCCCGAGCAGAACCGAGGAAACGGCCGGACTACAGGCTGGGACGACGAGCCGTCACCGCGACGAGGCCTTCCCCACCGGGGTGACGGGGAGGTTGCCTCGGGGTGAAGCACCGGCCGGATCCGGACAGAGCATCCGAAAACGGCCGTGAAGTCGAGCATACGGCCCCTGGTCCGGCCGGGCAGGAGCCGACGCGGGAGCGGCGCCGTCGGCGCCCCCGCGCGGAATTGCAGCCTGCTGCCGAGGAGGGTGTGCAGCCGGCAGCCCCATTGTCGTACGTCCGGGGCCGCCCGCGGGCCGGGTGACCGCATCGCGGGCACCCGGGCGGGGCGTTCGGTCGTACGACGCGGGGTGCGTCGTGAGGGTGGGTACTACGGGGGTACTACGTGGGCACTGCGGGGTACTACGCGGGGCGCGCCGTGGCGGCGATGCGCTCGGCGCGCAGCGCGTCGTACCAGGTGGTGTCGGCCGGCGGCAGGGCGTTGACGTCCAGGGCCAGCCTGATCAGCATGTCGGCGACGGCGGGGTTGCGGGCCAGCACCGGGCCGTGCAGGTAGGTGCCGAAGACGGTGTCCCGCCAGGCGCCCTCGGTGCCGTCGCCGGTGCCGTTGCCGCGGCCGACGGTGACGGTCGCGAACGGCTGGACGCCCTGGCCGAGGTGGGTGACGCCCTGGTGGTTCTCGAAGCCGGTCAGCTGCGGCAGGCCGAGCCGCGGGTCCACGTCGGCGAGCACGTCGCCGACGCAGCGGGCGCCCTCGCCCCGGGTGGTCCAGACGTCCAGCAGGCCGAGACCGGGCTCGCGCTCGCCGAGGTCGTTGACGAACTCGTGGCCCATGATCTGGAAGCCGGCGCAGACGCCGAAGATGATCGCGCCGTTCTCGGCGGCCCGCACCAGGCCGCTGTCGGCGCGCAGCCGCTCGGCGGCCAGTCGCTGCGGGCGGTCCTCGCCGCCGCCGATCAGGTAGATGTCCCCGCTGGTGGGGATCGCCTGGTCGGAGCGGACGTCGATCCGGGTCACGTTGAGATGGCGCTGGCGGGCCCGGCGCTCCACGACCAGGGCGTTGCCGCGGTCGCCGTAGGTGCTGAGCAGGTCCGGGTAGACCCAGACCACGCGCAGGCTGCTCTCACTCATCCTCGAAGGCCTTCCGTCACGAAAAGACTGGTGTGCGGGCGCGGCATCAGCCGGCCACGACCTTCCGCAGCTGCTGGAAGGCGGTGTAGTTGGCGATGGCCTCGATCCGGCCGGGCGGGGCCATCCGGACGGCCTGCTCCAGGGTGTCCACGACGTGGAACTGCAGCCCGGCGACCTCCAGGCGGACGGCCAGGTCCAGCTTGCGCTGGCCCATCACGAAGATCGGGTGCCCGGCGAGGCGCTCGTAGTCGACGTCCCACAGCCAGGAGGTGTCGGTGCCGTCGGCGTCGAGGGCGTTGACCGAGAGGATCACCGGGGCCGGCGGGCCGTCGATCAGCGAGAAGGTCTCCAGCCAGCCGGCCGGGTTCTTGGCGAGCAGCAGCCGGATGTCCCGGCCCTGGTACTGCACCACGTCGTAGCGGCCGGCCACGGCGGACACCGAGCGCATCCGCTCCAGGGCGACCTGCGGGGAGACGCCGAACACGGCGGCGACGGCGGCCGAGCTGGTGGCGTTGGCCAGGTTGGCCCGGCCGGGCAGCTGCAGCTGGATCGGCCAGGCGCCGCGCTGCGGGTCGATCACGTGGGTGCCCTGGAGCGCCCAGTGCGGGTTGGGGCGCCGGAAGCCGCAGTCCTGGCAGAACCAGTCGTCGCCGGGGCGCTGCATCACACCGCCGCACGCGGGGCAGGACCAGGCGTCCTCCTTCCAGGCCTGTCCGGCGGCCACCCAGACCACCTTCTTGCAGGAGGAGGCGGCCCAGGTCACCAGCGGGTCGTCGGCGTTGGCGATGACCACGGCCTCGGTGTCCTGGAGGCCCTCGCGCCACTTCTCCGCCATCATGCGGGTCTCGGCGGCGCGGTCGAGCTGGTCGCGGGAGAGGTTGAGCAGGGCGATCGCCTTGGGGTGGGTGTCGCGGGCGACCGTCGCCAGGTACTTCTCGTCGACCTCGATCACGCCGAAGCGGGCCTCCGTGCCACCGGCCAGGGCGGAGGTGATGCCGGCCGGCATGTTGGCGCCCAGGGCGTTGGAGACCACCGGGCCGGCGGCGCGCAGCGCCTCGGCGATCAGGCGGGTGGTGGTGGTCTTGCCGTTGGTGGCGCTGACCAGGACGACGTCGAGGTGGTCGGCGAGGGTGGCGAGCAGGTCGGGGTCGAGCCTGAGGGCGACCTTGCCGCCGATCACCGAGCCGCTCCCGCGACCGGCCTTGCGGGACACGGCGGCGGCGACCTTACCGGCCGTGACCGCGATCTTGGCGCGGGCCGGCAGCGAGGCGTCGCGTGCGCCTGTGGGCTCCGATTCGGTGCCTGCCATGCTCAGTGGTTCCTCCTTGCTGCGGCACCGCCTGTCGGCCGGATAACGGGCCGTCGGGCGGCGGGGACGGGGCCAGCCTACCGACTCCGTAGCCCGGCCGGACGATCCGGACCCCACGCCGCCAGCTGCGACGCCGCCGCCAGGGCTGCTGACGGCCCGTCAAGGAGGGCGGTGTACGGAGGGACCGCTGCCGCGGGGAAGGACGCTCCGTCGGCTGCCCCGGGTTCCCGGGACAGCCGGTAAGGATGTGGTGAAGAAATGATCAGCGGCCCGGAGCGGGCGCGGAGGCGGCGGCGGGCGCGGCTCCGGCGGCCAGGGTGGCGGTGATCACCAGGGTGCCGTCCTCGCAGTGGAAGTCCAGCGGCGCGGCCAGTCGGCGCATCGCGGTGATCAGCCCGGTGTTGGCGGCCTGGGTCACCGCGTACACCGTGCCGATCCCGGCCGCCCGGGCCACCGTGGTCAGCCGCCGGAGCAGCGCCAGGCCGAGCCCGTGCCGCTGCCAGGCGTCCTCGACCAGCACGGCCAGCTCCGCCTCGTCCCCGTCCCACATCAGGTGCCCGAGAGCGAGGACCCGCCCGTCGGGGGCCACCACCACCAGGCTGCGGCCGTGCCGGGGGTCCAGCAGGTGCTCCAGGTAGCGGTCGGCGTCGCGGACCGGGCCGTGGTACCGCAGCCGCAGCGCGGCGGGGGAGCAGCGCTCGTGCATCGCCAGGGCCGCCGCCTTGTCGGCCGGGCCGGCCGGACGCAGCAGCAGCTCGGTCCCGTCCGGCAGGGACAGCCGGGACACGTCCAGGGCCGGTGTGGCCTGGGTGGCTGAGGCGCCCGGTGCGGCCGGGGCGGAGTGGCCGCGGGGCGGCCGGTGCGGGCCGCCGGGGTGCGCGGGCGGCCGGGTGGACTGGGCTTCGGGCGCCGCGCACCTGCGGTTCGACCTGCGGAAGGGCCGGTGCCAGAGCCGTTCGAGGCGGGTGCGGGGTGCCGTCATGGGTCCGACGCTACCGAGGGCTCGCTTCCGGCCGGTTACGTGATCGTGAACGCACGAATGCCCGGCCGTGCACCGGCCTCCGGCCGGGACGGACCCGGCACAGGTCCAGACCGGTGCCTCATGCGGCCGGGACGGCGGGCGGCCGACGGTGGAGTCCGTACCCGGCGCTCCTGGTGAGCAGGGCCGCCGGGGTCCGTACGTCCACGCACCGAAGGCTCTCCCATGCGCAACACCGACCTCGCCGCCACCACCGCCGCCACCAGCGGCACCCACGTCACCCACCTCCCGCACGCCCGCCGGGCCCCGGTCGGCACCTCCCTCACCGGCCTGCTGGACCGGCAGGTCCGCACCCGGCCGGTGTCCCCGGCCGTCGTCGGCGAGCATGGCCACCTCACCTTCCTGGAGCTGTCCGAACGCGCCCGCGGGCTGGCCGCGCGGCTGCGCGCGCTGGGCGCGGGCGCGGGCCCGGACGACTGCGTGGGCCTGTACGTCGAGCCCTCGGTGGAGCTGGTCGCCGGGGCCTGGGGCGTCCTGTACGCCGGGGCCGGCTACCTGCCGCTGTCGCCCGAGTACCCGGAGGACCGGCTGCGCTACATGATCGAGGACAGCGGCACCCGGATCGTCCTCACCCAGGAGCACCTGCGCGAGCGGCTGGCCGCGCTGCTGCCGGCCGGCACCGCGGTCCTCACCGTCGAGGAGGCGCCGGCGGCGCACGGGCGGCCCGAGGAGTGGGCGCGGCCGGAGTCGACCGCCTACGTGATCTACACCTCCGGCAGCACCGGCCGCCCCAAGGGCGTGCAGATCGAGCACCGGGCGGTGGTCTCCCAACTGCGCTGGCTGCACACCGCCGGGCACCTCGACCCCGGGGTGACCGTGCTGCAGAAGACCCCGATGAGCTTCGACGCCGCCCAGTGGGAGATCCTCGCCCCGGCCGTCGGCGCCCGGGTGGTGGCCAGCACGCCCGGGCTCTACCGGGACCCGGAGGCGCTGGTGGCCGCCGTGCGCCGGTACGGTGTGACCGCCCTGCAGTGCGTGCCGACCCTGCTGCAGGCCCTGCTGGACACCGAGGGCTTCACCGACTGCACCGGCCTGACCGGCCTGTTCTCCGGCGGCGAGGCGCTCTCGCTGCGGCTGGCCCGCGACCTGGCCGCCGCCCTGCCGGGGGCCGCGCTGGTCAACCTGTACGGCCCGACCGAGTGCACCATCAACGCCACCGCCCATCTGGTCGACCCGGCCGCGCTGGGCGACGGCCCCGGCTCGGTGCCGATCGGCCGGCCGGTCGACAACACCCAGTGCTACGTCCTGGACGAACGGATGGCCCCGGTCGGCCTCGGGGACGTCGGCGAGCTGTACATCGGCGGCGTCCAGCTGGCCCGCGGCTACCTGCACCGGCCGGAGCTGACCGCCGAGCGGTTCGTGCCCTCCCCGTTCGCCCCGGCCGAGAAGCTCTACCGCACCGGCGACCTGGTGCACTGGAACCCGGACGGCACCCTCCAGTTCGCCGGCCGGGTCGACAACCAGGTCAAGCTGCGCGGCTACCGGGTCGAGCTGGACGAGATCGCCCGGGCGATCGAGGAGCACACCTGGGTCCGCCGCTCGGCCGCCGTGGTCACCGCCGACGGGCGCACCGGCCACCAGAACCTGGTCGCCTGCGTCGAACTGAACCCGCGCGAGGCCGCCCTGATGGACCAGGGCGACCACGGCGGCCACCACCAGTCCAAGGCCAGCCGGCTCCAGGTCAGGGCCCAGCTGTCCGACCCCGGGCTGCGGCCCCCGGCCCGGCTGGCCGGCCGGGAGAAGGTGGAACTGCCCGGCCGGCGCGAGACCGAGAGCCAGCGGCGGGCCGTCTTCGCCCGCAAGACCTACCGCTTCTACGACGGCGGCCCGGTCACCCGGGACGACCTCACCGCGCTGCTCGCCCCCCGCCCGGCCGGCCCCTTCGGCCGTGCGCTCGGCCTGCTGAGCCTCCCCGAACTCGGCCGGATCCTGCGCTGGTTCGGCCAGTTCCACAGCGAGGAGCGGCTGCTGCCCAAGTACGCCTACGCCTCGCCCGGCGCGCTCTACGCGACCCAGCTGTACCTGGAGACCGGCGGCCTGGACGGGCTGGCCGCCGGGCTGTACTACTACCACCCGGTCGAGCACGCCCTGATCAGGGTCGGCGCCGCCGACGCCCGCCCGGAGCCGTACCTGACGCTGCACTTCTCCGGGAGGACCGGGGCGATCGAGCCGGTGTACAAGAACAACATCCGCGAGGTGCTGGAGTTCGAGACCGGGCACATGCTGGGCGTGCTGGAGGAGGTGCTGCCCGAGTACGGGCTGGAGGTGCGCCCGCAGGGCTTCGACCCGGCCGTCCGGCGGCGGCTGGACGTCGCCGAGGAGGACCACTACCTGGGCAGCTTCACCGTCGACCGCAACCGCGGCCTCGCCCCCGAGGAGCACACCGAGCTCTACGTCCAGGCCCACGCCGACCGGGTGGACGGCCTGCCGGCCGGCCTGTACCGCTACGCCGAGGGCGAGTTGACCAGGGTCGCGGACGAGGTGGTGGAGTCCCGGCAGGTGATCGCGATCAACCAGGCCGTGTACGCCCGGGCCGCGTTCGGCATCACCGCGGTCAGCCGGGCCGCCGAGGACTGGCTGGAGTACGTCGCGCTCGGCACCAAGCTGCACCACCTCCAGCGCAACGGCCTGGGCCTGGGCTTCATGTCCTCCGGCTACAGCTCCAAGTCCGGCCACCCGCTGCCGGCTTCGCGCCGGATCGACGAGATCCTCGACGCGGCGGGCATCGCCACCGGGCCCTCGTACTTCTTCCTCGGCGGGAAGATGAGCGAGGAGCAGATCCGCAGCGAGGGCATGCACGAGGACACCGTGCACATGAAGGGCCCGGCCGAGATCATCAAGGACGAACTCGCCACCCTGCTGCCCGACTACATGCTGCCCAACCGGGTGCTGATCGTCGACGCCCTGCCGCTCACCGCGAACGGCAAGGTCGACCTCAAGGCGCTGGCCGACTCCGAGGCCGTCCGCGCGGACGGCGGGCGCGGCGAGTTCGTCGCCCCGCGCACCGCGCGGGAACGGTGGCTGGCCGAGGCCTGGGGGCAGGCCCTCAAGTACGAGGAGGTGTCGGTGACCGACGAGTTCTTCGCCGCCGGCGGCAACTCGCTGACCGCCGTGGCGCTGGTCCACCGGATCAACCGGGAGTTCGGGACCTCGCTGCCGCTCCAGGTGGTGTTCGAGTGCCCGAAGCTGGCGGACCTGGCGGCCCGGATCTCGGCCTCGGACGGCGGGCCGGCCTCGCGGCTGGTCCCGCTGGCGCCGGGGCAGCAGGGTGAGCAGGGGGAGCAGCGCCGGCCGGTGTTCTGCTGGCCCGGGCTGGGCGGCTACCCGATGAACCTGCGGCTGCTCGGCCGGGAGGCGAGCGACGGCCGCCCCTTCTACGGCGTCCAGGCGCACGGCATCAACGAGGGCGAGACGCTGTACGCCACCATTCGGGAGACGGCCGCCGCCGACCTCGCCGAGCTGCGCCGGGTGCAGCCCGAGGGCCCGTACACCCTGTGGGGCTACTCCTTCGGCGCCCGGGTCGCCTTCGAGGCGGCCTGGCAGCTGGAGCAGGCCGGCAAGCGGGTGGAGCAGCTGCTGCTGATCTGCCCGGGCAACCCGGAGGTCCGGCAGGCCGACGGCCGGGCGTACGGCCGGGAGTCCTCGTACGTCAACCCGGCGTACGTGACCATCCTGTTCTCGGTGTTCGCCGGGGCGATCCGCGGGCCCGAGCTGGAGCGCTGCCTGGCCCGGACGGTCGACGAGTCCTCGTTCGTCGCCGAGGTGCACCGGATGCTGCCCGCGCTGGACGCGGAGGTGATCCGCCGGATCACCCGGATCGTCGGGGAGACCTACGAGTTCGAGTACAGCTTCCGCGAGCTGGCCGAGCGGCGGCTGGCGGCGCCGGTGACCGTCTTCAAGGCCTCGGGCGACGACTACTCCTTCATCGAGGGCAGCACCGGCTGGTCGGCCGCCCCGCCCACCGTGGTGGAGCTGGCCGGGGACCACTACGGGGTGCTCAAGGAGCACGGGGTGCTCGAACTCGCGGCCGCCATCCGGGCGGTGGAGCGGCTCACCCCGTGACGCCCGGGCGCTGACGCGGACACGCTCACGGATGGCCCAGGGTCCGTGACCGCGGGAGCCCCTTCGGATAGGGATGGCTCGGCTTTCCGCCGAACCCGTCTCGATCCGAAGGGGCTCCCCCATGCTCGCGAAGAACTCCGCACTGGCCACGGCCTGTTGCGCCCTGCTGCTGGCCGTGCCGCTCGCCCTCGCCCAGACGGCGGCCGCCGCCGGCAGCAGCAACAACAACACCAGCATCAACACCAGCAGCAACAACGGCCCGAAGACCCCCCAGGAGGCGGCCGCCTGCAAGAGCGTCACCGGTGCGCTGCTCGGCGGCTTCGGCAGCATGCTGGGCAACGCGGTGTGCGTGGTGCAGCCCTCCCAGGGCTGACCCCCGGTCGCAGGACCGGGGGGGGGCCGAGCGGGGGGCCGCCACCGACACTCAAGTCGGGCGGGTTCTGAAGGGGAGTGCGGGGCCCTCGCGTTTTGACGTGTCCTCCTTTGAACCGTTGAGCAGCTGAGACAA
>NZ_JBVHYH010000032.1:11898-87449 GCF_055569135.1 Kitasatospora sp. NPDC029367 | reverse complement strand
GCGTCGAAGTAGCCGATGTCGCCGGTGTCGAGCCAACCCCCGCGCAGCACCTTGGCGGTGAGCTCGGGCTGCTTCCAGTAGCCGGCCATCAGCGTCCCGGAGCGGACGTGGATCTCGCCCTGCTCCCCGGCGGGCAGCACGGTGCCGTCGGCGGTGCGGATCTGCACCTGGACGCCCGGCAGGGGGCGGCCCACCGGCACCTGGCCGCCGTGGCCGGTGCGGTCGTGCTCGTGCGGGCCCAGGACGGCGATGTTCTGGGCTTCGGACATGCCGTAGCCGCCGACCAGGACGGGCCCGAACGCCTTGAGGGCCTCGCGGATCCGGGCCGGGGAGGCGGCGCAGCCGCCGTAGGAGAGTCGGCGCAGGCTGGACAGGTCGGTGCGGGCCAGGGCCGGGTGGTCGAGCAGCCGGTACAGCAGCGGGGGCAGGACGAACAGGTCGGTGATGCGTTCGCGTTCGATGGCGGCGAGGACCTCGCCGGGGTCGAAAGCGCGTTGCAGGACGACCGAGCCGCCGTGGTGCAGGGTCAGGTCGGCGAGGACGCCGGCCAGGTGGGCGAGGGGGGTGGCGGCGAGCAGCCGGGGTTTCTCGCCGGCGGGGCGGGGGTCGGCGAAGGGGAAGTCGAAGGCCCTGCGGTAGGGGCCGTGGAGGCTGAGGATGCCCTTGGGGATGCCGGTGGTGCCGCCGGTGTGGCGGATGCCGATGTCGTCGCCGGGGCCGAGGGGGACGGCCGGGTCGGTGGCGGGGTGGACGGCGGAGGCGGCGATCGCGTCCTCGCCGATCCCGGTGCCGTCGGGGCCGGGGCCGGGGCCGAGGGTGAGGACGGTCGGGACGTCGATCAGCGGCAGCAACTCGGCGGCTCCCGCGTACCGTTCGGCGTCGACGAGGAGCACGGTGGTGTCCACGCTGGCCACGATCTCGGCCAGCACGGGCGCGCCCATCCCGTCGTACAGGTTGACCACCCGGGCCCCGGCCAGCCCGGCCGCGTAGCGGGCGGCGAGGGCCTCGGGGGTGTTGCCGGTGAGCAGGGTGACGGTGGTGCCGCGACCGGCGCCACGGGCGACGAGCTCGTGGGCGAGGCGGTAGGCGGTGGCGGCGAAGTCGCCGGCGGTGATCTCGACGCCGTCGGCGGAGGTGATGGCCCGCCGCTCGGGGTGCGAGGCGAGGGAGCGCAGAATCAGGGCGGGGGCGCTGACGAACTCCGGGGCGCTGTCGGCCGCTTGTGCTGCGGAGGGGGCAACCATGGTTCCCCACCCTAGCCCCGGCCCTGCCGTGTCCCGGCGTGCGTGCGCAAAACCGGGGTGCGGGCGGCGCCCGGGTCCCGGCACACTGTGCCGATGATCACCGACCACTGGCCGTTGAAGGGCCTGCGCGTGAACACGCCGCGTCTGGAACTGCGCCTGCCCGGCGAGGACGAGCTGTCCGAGGTCGCGGACCTCGCCGCGCGCGGGGTCCACCCGCCCGACCAGCGGCCCTTCCTCACCCCCTGGGGCGAACTGCCGCCCGCCGAACGGGCCCGGCACGTCCTGCAGATGCACTGGCGGCGGATGGGACGCTGGACGGCGCAGCACTGGGCGCTGGACCTGGTGGCCTTCCACGAGGGGCGGCCGGTCGGCGTCCAGGACATGCGGGCCCAGGAGTTCGCGGTGCGGCGCGAGATCACCTCCGGTTCGTGGGTGGGCCTGGAGCACCAGGGCCGGGGGCTGGGCACCGAGATGCGCGCGGCGATGCTCCACCTGGCGTTCGCTGAGCTGGGCGCGCGCTCGGCGACGTCAATGTCCTTCGCCGACAACCACTCCTCCCTCGCGGTCTCCCACAAGCTCGGCTACCGCGACGACGGCATCACCCTCGACGTCCTCGACGGCCACGTGGTGGAGACCCGGCGCCTGCGCCTGGACCGCGACCACTGGCAGGGCCCGCCCGTCCCCGTCACCGTCACCGGCCTCACCCCCGCCTGCCGCACCCTCTTCGGCGCCGACACCCCACCCTCCTGACCCTCTGCAAGGCCCGTGCACGGGCTACCGCCGAAAGGGCCCTGCCCTCCCGTACGGGTGCAGAACCGAACCCCGCACGAAAAGTCGACCCAGCCGACGTTCTGTCCGCAGGCGCCCCCAGTCGTACGGTCCCGTGCAGGTTGCGGGTGCCGGTGTGGATCGGGGCGTGGGGGCGGGTGGAGTGGGCGGGTGCCCGTGCGGGCCTGCGGGGTCAGGGGGTCGCGGGGAGGGCAGTGAGGGTGGGGGCGAGGGGGTCCAGGGTGTGGAGCACGTGGATGCCCTCGGCGACCGGGGTGGTGGTGGCGGCGCGGTCGAGCCAGAAGGCGTGGAGGCCGGCGGCGTGGGCGCCTTCGGCGTCGAGGGTGTAGTTGTCGCCGACGTAGGCGACTTCGTGCGGGGGCAGGCCCAGGGCGGTGCAGCCGGCGTGGAAGATGCTGGGGGCGGGTTTGGCCTCGCCGTGCTGGTCTGAGCAGACGATGACGTCGCCGAAGTGGTCGAGCAGGCCGATGGCGCGCAGTTTGCGGCGCTGGTGGTCGGTGTCGGAGTTGGAGACGATGCCCAGGCGGTAGTGGGGGGCGAGGCGGCGCAGGGTGGGTTCGGCGTCGGGGAAGGCCCGCCAGGCGGCGTCGCGGTGGGTGGCGTAGCCGTCGAACCAGGCACCGGCCTGTTCGTCGGTGAGGTGTTCGGCGCCGTCCTGGCCGAGGTGGGCGAGGAAGCGCCGGGTGCGTTCGTACTGCTGGCCTCGCATGGTGAGTTCCCGGGCGAGGTAGCGGGCGTAGCTGTGCTCCATGACGGCGCGCCACAGGTCCAGGGCGGCCCGCGGGGTGGGGAACCGTTCCAGCAGGCCGACGTCGCGCAGGTGGGCGAGGATGCCCGCCTCCTCCGAGTGGGTGTAGTCGAACAAGGTGTCGTCGACGTCGAAGAGCACGCCCCTGATCGGCATGGACCGTTTCCTTTCCGTGTGCCCGCGGTGCGTCCCGCACCCTACGCGGCGGGTGGGGGGTGGTCGGGCGAGGGGGGGTGATGAACCCAGCCCTCGGGCGGTGCCCCTCAGGCGCCGGCCGCCACCGCACCCGCGCCCGCGCCCACGTCCGCCACCGCCGCCGACTGCGGGGCGGAGGCGAGGAGGGCGTCGAGCAGCCCTGGGAAGCGGGCGTCGAGGTCGGCGCGGCGCAGGCTGACGAAGCGGTTGCGGCCGGCGACCCGGGTGGTGGTGACGCCGGCTTCGCGCAGGACGCGCATGTGGTGGGAGACGGTCGACTTGTGGAGGTGGTCCAGGCCCAGGCCGCGGGGGTCGCAGGAGTGTTCGGCGCCGTCGGCGTAGCTGAGCAGCAGGCGCATCCGCACGGGGTCGCCGAGGGCGTGCAGGACCGTGACGAGGTCGATGTCGGCGGTGGGGGGCTGGGGCAGCCGCTCGTCGTCGGTCATGGGGTGGACTCCGGTCCTCGGGGTTCCCGCGCAGGGGGCGGGCGACAGCAGGGATGGTTTGACAATCATCCACCAATCCCCGATTGTTTGGCGAGTATCCAACTGTTGCATATTCGTCCAACAGTCCACACAATCCGCCCCGGGGGGCTCTCCGTGCCCGTACGCCTACTCCTGCTCGCCCTCGGCACCTTCGCCATGGGCACCGACTCGATGGTGGTCGCCGGCATCCTCGGCCCCATCGCCGCCGACCTGCACGTGTCGGTGGGCGCCGCCGGCCAGCTCGTCACCGTCTTCGCGCTCGGCTACGCCCTGCTGGCCCCGCCGCTGGCCGCCGCCACCGCCCGCTGGCCGCGCCGGCGCCTGCTGCTGACCGCGCTCGCCGTCTTCAGCGCCGCCAACGCCCTCAGCGCCCTCGCCCCCAGCTACCCCCTCCTGCTGGCCACCCGGGTACTGGCCGCCGCCGGCGCCGCCCTCTACACCCCCACCGCCAACGCCGTGGCCACCACCCTGGTCAGCCCCGAGCGTCGCGGCCGGGCCCTGGCCACCGTGCTGGGCGGCATGACGGTGGCCACCGCGCTGGGCGTGCCGCTGGGCACCTGGGTGGGACGCACCGACTGGCGCCTGACGATGTGGCTGGTCACCGCCCTCGGCCTGGCCGCACTCGCCGGACTGGCACTCCTGCTGCGCGACCTGCCCGCCCCCGCCGCCGCCCCCACCCTCACCGCCCGCCTGGCCCCGCTCGCCTCACGCCGCGTCCTCGGCGCCGCCGCGACCACCCTGACCTTCTTCCTCGCCTTCCAGAGCGTCTACATCTACCTCGCCACCGCCGTCCACGGCGCCACCGGCGGCGATGCCGACAGGCTCAGCCTCATCCTGCTCACCACCGGCGTCCTCTCGGTGGCCGGCAGCTGGCTGGGCGGACGTCTCGTCGACCGCGCCGGGGTGCGCGCCGTCCTGCTGACCGGCTCCGCCGTCGCCGCCTGCGCCTTCACCGCCCTGCCCTGGCTCGGGCGCAGCATGCCCGGAGCACTCGCGTACGCGGTCGTCGTCCCCCTGGCCGGATGGGCCGTATCCGTCGCACTGCCGCACCGCCTCGCCTCGATCGACCCGGCGAACGCGCCCCTGCTGATCTCGCTCAACAGCAGCGCCCTCTACCTCGGCACGGCCGCCGGAGGCATCGCCGGATCAGCCGCCATCACACTGCTGGGCACGCGCTGGTTCCCCCTGGCCGCAGCCGTACTCGCCCTCGCGGCCTGCGCGACCGCCGCGGCCACCACCCGCGACCAGCGCGCCCGCTCCCGTACGGCGACGCCGGCTCCGGCCCGGTCCTGAACGCCCAGCCCACACCGAGAACCCCCACGAGCCGCGTACGGGCCGGAACAGCGGCAAACAGGTGGGGCCGGGGTGCGAAACCCCGGCCCCACCCCGCCCCACCCCGTGCCCGGAGCCCGTCAGGCCCCGAGCACGTCGCCGACCAGGGCGCGGGCCTCCTCCTGCACCCGGGCCAGGTGCTCGGCGCCCAGGAACGACTCCGCGTAGATCTTGTACACGTCCTCCGTGCCCGAGGGCCGGGCCGCGAACCAGGCGTTGTCCGTGCACACCTTGAGGCCGCCGATCGCCGCCCCGTTGCCCGGCGTGTGCGAGAGCACCGCGGTGATCTTCTCCCCGGCCAGCTCGCCGGCGGTGACCTGCTCGGGCGCCAGGCGGGCCAGGCGGGCCTTCTGCTCGCGGTCGGCGGGGGCGTCGACGCGGGCGTAGGACGGATCGCCGTGGCGGGCCGTCAGCTCGCGGTAGTGGGCGCTGGGGGTGGCGCCGGTGACGGCGGTGATCTCGGCGGCGAGCAGGGCGAGCAGGATGCCGTCCTTGTCCGTCGTCCACACCCCGCCGTCGCGGCGCAGGAAGGAGGCGCCGGCGCTCTCCTCACCGCCGAAGGCGATCGACCCCTCCAGCAGGCCGTCGACGAACCACTTGAAGCCGACCGGGACCTCCAGCAGGGTGCGGCCGAGGTCGGCGGCGACCCGGTCCAGCATCGACGAGGACACCAGGGTCTTGCCGACGGCCGCGTCGCCCGGCCAGTCGGCGCGGTGACGGTAGAGGTAGTCGACGGCCACCGCCAGGTAGTGGTTGGGGTTCATCAGCCCGCCGTCGGGGGTGACGATGCCGTGCCGGTCGGCGTCCGCGTCGTTGCCGGTGGCGATGGCGTACTCGTCCTTGCGGCCGATCAGGGAGGCCATCGCGGCCGGGGAGGAGCAGTCCATGCGGATCTTGCCGTCCCAGTCCAGCGTCATGAACCGCCAGGTCGGGTCGGTGACCGGGTTGACCACGGTGAGGTCCAGCCGGTGGGACTCGGCGATGCGCGCCCAGTACGCCACCGAGGCGCCGCCCAGCGGGTCGGCGCCGATCCGCAGCCCGGCCGCCCGCACCGCGTCCAGGTCCAGCACCGCGGGCAGGTCCTCGACGTAGGCACCCAGGAAGTCGTACCGCCCGGTGGTCGCCGCCGCCAGCGCCCGCGCGTAGGGGACCTTCTTGACCCCGCGCAGGCCCTCGCGGATCAGCTCGTTGGCACGGTCCTGGATCCAGCCCGTCGCCTCCGACCCCGCCGGGCCGCCACTGGGCGGGTTGTACTTGAAGCCGCCGTCCCGCGGCGGGTTGTGCGAGGGGGTGACGACGATGCCGTCCGCCAGCGCCTGGGGGCTGCGCCGGTTGTGCGCCAGGATCGCGTGCGAGACCGCCGGCGTCGGCGTGTAGCCGTCGGCGGTGTCGATCAGCACCTGTACGCCGTTGCCCGCCAGCACCTCCAGCGCCGTCACCTTCGCCGGCTCGGAGAGCGCATGGGTGTCCGCGCCCAGGAACAGCGGGCCCGTGACCCCATGCTCGGTCCGGTACTCGCAGATCGCCTGTGTGGTCGCGGCGATGTGGTCCTCGTTGAACGCCGCGTCCAGGGAGGACCCCCGGTGCCCCGACGTCCCGAACGCCACCCGCTGCGCCACCTCCTGCGGGTCGGGGTGCAGCGCGTAGTACGCCGTCACCAACCGCGCCACATCCACCAGATCACCCGGCTGCGCCGGCAACCCGGCCCGTTCGTGTCCCATCCGCCCACTCCCGCCGAAATCCCACTACGTACCCGCGAAACGAACCCGCCCCGCGCTCACCGATCGTAGCCAGAACACGACCCCGCCCCGAACCGTACGGGCCATGCCAGGACACCCACGGGACGGGAACCGGAAGGAGACGGGCGGGACGGTCGGGAGCAGGGAGAACCGGGCGGGCGGGAGAGGCGGAAGGGTCGGTCCGGAGAACCGGGAGGGCCGGGCGGCGGGGCAGCCGGGCGGCGGGGTCTCAGTGCGAGGCCCACCACGTCGAAGGCGCCGCGGCGGTGTAGCCCAGCGACTCGTACAGCGGCCGGCCCAGCTTGGAGGCGGTCAGAGTGGCCGGCACCTGTGCCAGGTCGGCGAGGGAGGCGGTCATGACGGCCCGGCCCACGCCGCGCGAGCGGAACGCCGGCGACGTGGCCACCCAGTAGTGGCTGGCGACACCGTCGTCCACCACCCGCACGCACGCCCCCGCCGCGACACCCTGGTGCGAGGCCAGGAACACGTCCACACCCACCCGCTCGATCAACGCGACCGGGAACAACTCGCCAGGACGGTGGGGCTCGAAGGCCGCCAGCTCGAAACCCTCGATCACCACCCGCTCAGCCGCCCACAGGTCCTCCTCCCGCTCCACCCGGAGCACATCCAGCCCCGACGCACCGCCGGACTCGGGCACCAGCCCGGCCCCGGACGCCGGTGCGGACGCAGGTACGGGCGGGCGGAGCATGACGGGCATCTGCCAGCTGCGCAGGCCCAGGTGGCTCAGGTCGGTGGCACCGAAGGGGTCCTCGGCATTGACCGGGCCCGCGGCCCGGCGCACCAGGCCACTCAACTCCGCCAGTTCACCCGCGTCGAGATCGCCCTCCTGCACCAGGATCCGCAGGCCAGCACGCTCACCACCGTCGACGGCCAGGAAGCCGCGGCGCCGGATCACCTCGTGCCCCCGGGAGTGGCCGGTCGCGGCCCAGAAGGCAGCCGAGTTACGGGCCTGACGCAACGGCGCCTCGGCCGGAGTGAGGGAGGGGAGCTTGTCGGTCGCGGTGATTCCGGTTGTCATGCCGCCCACCGTAGTACCGAATTGACCAGTCGCGCCGGGCCAATCCGACATCGATCCACTGGGCCACCCCTGGTGAAGCCGGAAACCGCACATGCTTCCTCGGCCGCTCGGCCCTCGCACCGGTGACCGCCGCAGGTGATGACCAGCCGCTTCCTCCCGCTCCCCGCAGCGTAGGGCCCGGCACACGCCACCGTGCCGACGCCCGGGACGGCCGTGCGCCCATCCGCCGGTGCTGGGCCCCACGCGTGGAGGGCAGGGGAAGGATCACGCCCGGCCCGCGCCGTACGCGGCGCAGCCACCCGCTGTCGCACCGGGCCGGTCGTGTTCCAGCGGCGCCACCCTGTTCACGCGGCGGCGATCAGGACGCAGCCGCTCGCGCCGTCGGTCCCGCCCGCGCCGTTCTGCCCGGCGGGCTTCGATCCCAGGCCGCCGTCACCGCCGCGGCCGCCGCTTCCGCCGTTGCCCGTCGCATCGCCGGCGGGACACGCGCCGGTGATCGCGAGAGGCAGGGTGATGGCCCCGCCGGTGCCACCGGTCTGGCCGTCGGTCACCGCGGCGCCGGCGGCGCCGGTGTACGGAGTGGGGGTGGCGGTCACACCGGTGGCGGTGGCCGCACAGACCGGGTCGGTGCCCTGCTGGCCGCCGGTGGCCTGGGCGAAGCCGCCTGATCCACCGGCTCCGCCACCCTGGCCGGCCGGGCCGCCGGCGGTTCCGGAGCCGCCCGGAGGGCGGTTGGCGGAGCCGTGACCGCCGGCTCCGCCGCCTCCGCCGGGCGCGAGTACCTCGATTCCCCCGGGGCCGGCGACGGACGCGGCTTGGCCGCCGTGGCCGCCGCGGCCGGGGTTGCCCGCGGAGAAGGCGCCGCCGCTGCCACCGCTGCCGCCCGCCCCGCCGGGTGTGGCGAAGGGCACCGTGATGTCCAGCACGCTGCCCGCCTGGAGCCCGGTGAAGGTGCAGGTGAGGGCTGCCGCCGCGCCACCGCCCGTACCGCCCTGGCCGCTGCTGCCGTCGCCGTAGATCATGCTGGCACCCTGGCCACCTCCGCCACCGCCGCCGCTACCCGCGGCGCCCACAGCCGTGACGGTCAGCGTGCTGGTCCCGGGCGGGACGGTGTACTGGGCGAAGCCGGGAGCGCAGACGGACGTGGAACCGTCGGGAGGGCAGGACAGGACGGGAGTGATCAGGACGCATCCCGGCAGACCGTCACCGAACCCGGGCAGGCCCAGGCCGGCCAGGTCGCCGAGGCCACCGAGGGCGCCCAGGCCACCTTGGCCGCCGAAGCCGGCCCCGGAGCACTGGGGCGCGAAACCGTCGGGAGAGATCGTCCCGCCGCTGCCGCCGTCGCCGGCCGACTGCCCGGCGGTGCTGGTGGCGGCCGGGCCCGTGACGGCCGTCAGCCCGTTGCCGGACGCGGTACAGCTCGGTGAGGCGCCCGGCCGGCCGCCGGTCTCCTCCGGAGTGCCGCTCGCCGTGCCGCCCGCGCCCCCGCCGCTGCCGCCACCGGCGCCGCCGTCCACGCCGTCGATCTCGAAGCCGCCGAATTGGGCGACACGGCCGGCGCCTCCTCCGCCACCGGCGGCGGAGATGACCAGGCCCGAAGCGCCGACCGAGGCGGCCTGACCACCACCGGAAGGACTCAGAACCTGCGAACTCTCCGCCAGCGCACCGGCGTTGCCGCCGGCGGGCACGGTCACCGCCAGCTCCGTGCCCGGTGCCAGGCCGGTGACGGTGCAGACGATCGCAGCACCGGCCCCTCCCCCGGCACCGGCGAACCCGCCGCCCCCGCCGCCGCCCCCGCCGATGACGGTGAACCGGACCTGCCGCGCGTTCTGCGGCACGGTGTAGGTGGAGGAGCCCGGGGTGTTGCAGACCGTCGTACCGTTCACCACCGAACACGCACCGGCGGCTGCGGGCGCGCGGGGCGCCACCGCGGCAGCTGCCGCAGGCAGCGGCAAAATCCCGCCACCACTCAGCGCCAGGGCGCCCACCGACGCCAGCGCGCCCAGCAGACAGCGCCCTCGACCCCCGCCTCCGTCTTCCCCCGGAATCCGTCGTCCCAGCACGATCTCTCGGCCTCCCATACAGGTCGTCTCAGATGGGAGCACAGCGGATCCGAACCGCTCGCTCACGGAAAGTGTCACCATCGACACGCTGAGTGCGCAACGGCGGTTCGGTGTGACAGGCCGCCATCCGGATGAGCGTCTGGAGCGCTTCCCGTGGGTCCCCGAGGCCGTCGCCTCGGCCCGCGTCCGTCCGTGTGTTCCGCGACCAGCGGTCCGCACACGGCCCTGGGGGTGCGTCAGGTCTTCCGGGCCGGCCCCGGGAGGGTGCCGACCCCAATCCTGCCAGGTCAGGCCTGGGAGCGGTAGGACTCAGCACACCCTTCCTGTGCCTTGCCGCCGCCCCCGCGCACCCCGCACACTCGTGCAACACCCCACTCCCCCGACGGCCTTCGCGCCGCCGCCCGCGCTCGCCCGGGCGGCCGGCGCGCACACCGCCGTGCCCGGACGCGTCCGGCGCGGTACGCGCAGGGGGGTCCGGGGTGCGAGGTGCGTACCGAAGCAACGACGAAGGGGGACAAGCAACATGAGCGTCCACGCGGACCTGGTACTGAAAGCCCGGATCACACTGCTGAGCCACAACGACCGGATCCTCGACGGCGAGGAGGGCATGCGGGTCTACCGCACCCTGTTCGCCGTCAGCCCCCAGGTGTACGCCTACAAACTCGCCTACGTGCTGCGCGCACTCGCCGAGACCAGCCCCCGCGCGGCCCGCCGGCCCGGGGCGCGGGAGGAACTGCTGGCAGAGGCACGGGCCGCGAGCGCGCACATCCCCGCCGACGCCCCCGCCCACCAGCGCCGCATGTGGGAGCACACCGTGCCGCAGCTCCAGGAGTTCGAGCGCCGACTCGGGCAGGCGAACGCCCGATGAAGGACACCGACGAGAACCCGAACCGCGGCCCGCACCCGGACCTGGTCCTACGGGCCCGGATCCAACTCCTGGTCGGCGACCGGTGGTTGGACGGCGAGAAAGGCATGCGGGTCTACCGCACCCTCTTCGCCGTCAACCCCCGCGGCTACGCCTACCACCTCACCAGGGTCCTGCTCGACCTCAGCCGCCACCCCCGCCTGGCCCACCTGCCCGACGCACGGCGCGCGCTCCTCCACGAAGCGGTCGACGCCGCCGCCCACATCCCCGCCGACGCACCCTGGTACCAGACCAGCTACCAGCAGTACGCGCGCAGTGCACTCACCCGCCTCGACCAGGAAGAACGAACGCCGTGACCGGAGGAGCGGGCGGTGAGGGCACGGCGGCCCCGGTCGAGGGCGGTGTCGGGTACGGCCTCCAGTTCGGTGAGGTGGTCGACGTGGTCGAGGGCGGCGCGGGTTGAGGAGGTCGCGGGCGTCGTCCTCCTCGCGGGCGCTCCGAGCACGAAGGCCATTGCGGGCGGCAGCCGGCGACGGCGGCGGCGAAGACGAGGCCGAGGGAGAGAATGGTCACCGGGCGCCAGACCGTACGGAGGTCGCGCAGCGACAGCTCCTCGGCGGAGGCGTACAGCAGCGGGGGCAGGACCACCATGCCGATGACCTGCGGCGGTACGTGCAGGGCGGGGACTCCGGGTATCAGAGCCACCCCGATGCCCGCCAGGACCAGCAGCGACGGCGCGGGAGCGCGCAGCCGCCCGGCGAAGACGGCCACGGCCGTGGAGGACCCGGGGGAAGGACGCATCAGGGTACTGGCCGCCGACGTGCTGTCCGCCGCCTCAGCCGCTACGGAGTCAAGTGCGGGCCCTGTGAGGAAGCAGCGTGAGCGTCTCCCGCTGCCGGTCAGCCGGCAACAGCCGTCCGGAGCTGAGCAGCACCCACGGGCCTTGGCGGAACCACTACTTGACGAAGCTCTCCACGACCTTCGGCGGCCAGACCCCGACCTTGAGGGCCCCCATCGAGTAGGCCCGGGAGACCAGTGCGGCGCGGTTGGGGACCCGCAACTTCCGCAGCAGGCACGTCACGTGGTACTCCACGCCCTGACGGCTCAGGTACAACCGGGCGGCGAGCGGCACGGTCGAGACGCCGGCCGCGATGCCCTCGAGAATCTTCGCGTCGATCTCGCTCAGCAACTTCTTCTGGCCGGCCACGACCTCGGACCCACCCGAGTCCGGACGCCCGTCGGGCATCATCACCAGGATCGACGACTCGTCAGGCAGATCGCCGCGCACCATGACGGCGGTGAGCGGGACGGTGAACGTCTCGTCGTGCGGACCGACTGCTATGACGTCGGTGGCGAAACGGTCACGCCGCCCTTCGATCAGTCCGGAGAACTGACGCAGCAGGGGTTGTTGGACGCTCGGGTGCACGAGGTCGCTGAAGGTACGGCCGCAGAGGTCCGCGGAGGAACGTCCGAACTGCCAGAAGAAGGCCTCGTTCGCCTGCCGGATGGTGAGGGCCCGGTCGAGCTGGGCCATGGTCAGGCCGGGCTGTCCGGCCAGCGGGTGGTGCTGCGGTCCCGCGCCGGCGGCCGGGACGGGAGCGGGTTCGACGGTCCGGGTTGCACCGGCTGCGTACGACATCACCACAGAGAATCGGATCCCTTCAAGGCACGGGTACGGTTTGTTCTTCCCGGAACAATCCGGCGCATTCTCCGTCGGCCTGAACCGCCGTGAAGTCAGCACGGAACTCCGGCATCGGTGGAGACAGCGGTTTCAGGCGACCGAACTGCTTCCGGCCGAAACCATGGATGTTCGGATGAGTGATTCGATGACGATCCCGATATTCCGGGGTCACGCGCCTGGAACGACCTGCAATTGCGACTGACGGAGATTCAGCTTACCCAAGCGCCTGCGACCAGAGTATATGGGAGCCGTCAAGAAGCGGGCCGCATCCGAAGAATCCGTTCGAGGACCAGGATCGCGACCGCCGACCGATGCCCGGCCACCCGACGGGCCGGGGGCCTCCGGGGAATCCTTGGAGGAGCCTTTGACTCCCCTTCTGACTCCCCTTCTCCGGCCACTTCCGATCAAACCGGGACACACCCGGATGATCGGGCCGGGCGACCGTCCGGCCGGGCCAAGGACTAAGGAATTCCCGACACCGGGCGTGAGACCAAGGTGGGGTGCAGTCCCGATCGCCAACCCCGCCCCGAGGGAGTCCGATGAGCGCCGTGCAACGGCCGATCCTGTTTGTCAGCCTTCCGGAGAGCGGCCTGCTCAACCCCCTGCTGGTGCTGGCCGGCGAGCTGGCCCGACGGGGCGTGCCCGACCTCTGGTTCGCCACCGACGAGCCCCGGCGCGCCGACGTCCTGGGCCTCGCGGACCGGTCGGCGGTGGAGTTCGCCTCCCTCGGCGACGTCTTCTCCGAGCTGTCCGCGGTCAGCTGGAGCGACGAGGTGTACCGCCGGGTGACCCAGCCCTCGCGCTTCAAGGCCCACCGGGCGGTGATCCACCAGTCGTACCGGCCCGACCTCCAGGCCGAGAAGTACCGCCGGCTCGCGAAGGTCGTGGACGAGTGTGATCCCGCCCTGATGGTCATCGACTGCGTCAGTGCCTTCGCCGTCGACCTCGCGCTGACCCGGGGCATTCCGTTCGTCCTGAGCGTCCCGTTCCTGCCGAGCAACGTCCTCACCTCGCACAGCCCCTTCGGGTCCTCCTACACCCCGAGGGATTTCCCCGTCCCGCATTCCGGCCTGCCCTACCCGATGGGTTTCGGCCAGCGGCTGAGAAACCGTCTCTTCAAGCTCCGCACGCTCGCGCTGTTCTTCCACCCCGCGATGGGGAAGGTGCTTTCCGAGGACGCCCGGCTGCGCAAGGAGCTGGGCCTGCCGAAGCCCAGCCCCATGACGCGGATCGACCGCGCGGAAATGGTGCTCTGCAATTCTGTGCGGGAGCTCGACTATCCTTTCGATATTCCCGGGAAGGTGAAGCTCGTCGGGGCCATGGTGCCGCCACTGCCGGAAGCCTCGCCGGCCGACGACCCGACCGGCGTCATGGACTGGCTGGACGTGCAGTCCTCCGTGGTCTACATGGGATTCGGCACGATCACCCGGCTCACCCGGGCGCAGGTGGGCGACCTGGTGGAGGTCGCGCGACGCCTGGACGGCCGGCACCAGGTCCTGTGGCGGCTGCCGACCGAGCAGCAGCACCTCCTGCCGCCGCGCGACCAGCTGCCGAACAACCTGCGGGTCGAGAGCTGGCTGCCGTCGCAGCTGGACGTGCTGGCCCATCCCAAGGTCGAGGTGTTCTTCACCCACGGCGGCGGCAACGGCTTCCACGAGGGCGTGTACTTCGGGAAGCCGCTGGTGGTCCGGCCGTTGTGGGTGGACTGCTACGACCAGGCCGTACGCGGCCGGGACTTCGGGATCAGCCTCACGCTGGACCGGCCGCAGGACCTCGATCCGGACGACGTCGTGGACAAGCTCACCCGCGTGCTCGGCGACCGTTCCTTCCGCGAGCGGGCCGCACGCGTCGGCGAGGCGCAGCGCGCCGCCGGTGGCCGGTCGGCGGCGGCCGACCTCCTGCTCGGACTACCGGCCCTGACCTGATCCGTTCCCCGACCGTCCACGAGCCGACCCGCCGTACGGCGACCCGCCCTACGGCGGCCGGTCGCGCGACGGGCCGTCCCGAAGTGAGGACCCCATGCCCTTCACCATCCCCGTGTCCCGGCCGAGCCTCGACGGCCGGGAGCTGGAGTACGTCAACCGCACGATCGGCGACGGCTGGATCTCGTCCCAGGGGCCGTTCGTCCGGCACTTCGAGGAGGCCTTCGCCGAGTACAACGGCTCCGCGCACGGTGTCGCCTGCTCCTCCGGCACCGCGGCCCTCACGCTGGCCCTGCGCGCGCTCGGCATCGGCCCCGGCGACGAGGTCATCGTGCCGGAGTTCACCATGATCGCCTGCGCCTGGGCGGTGACCTACACGGGCGCCACCCCGGTGTTCGTCGACTGCGCCGACGACCTGAACATCGACGTCGAACGGATCGAGGAGCGGCTCACCCCGCGCACCAAGGCGATCATGCCGGTGCACGTCTACGGCCGCCGGTGTGACATGACGGCGATCATGGAGATCGCCCATCAGTACAACCTGCGGGTCGTGGAGGACTCCTCCGAGGCCCACGGCATCCGGCCGGTCGGCGACATCGCCTGCTTCTCGCTGTTCGCCAACAAGATCATCACAGCCGGTGAGGGCGGCATCTGCCTCACCGACGACCCCCGCCTGGCCGGCCAGCTGGCCCACCTCCGGGCCATGGCCTTCACCGCCGACCACAGCTTCCTGCACAAGAAGCTCGCCTACAACTTCCGCATGACGGCCATGCAGGCCGCCGTCGCCGTCGCCCAGACCGAGTGCCTGGACGAGTTCCTCGCGGCCCGCAAGGAGATCGAGCGGCGCTACGACCAGGGCCTCAAGGACGTCCCGGGGATCACCCTGATGCCACCCCGGGACGTGCTGTGGATGTACGACCTGCGGGCCGAGCGTCGCTCCGAGCTCCGAGAGTTCCTGACCGGCGAGGGCATCGAGACCCGGCTGTTCTTCCAGCCGATGAGCCGTCAGCCGGGATACTTCGACCCCTCCTGGCCCGGCCTCAACGCGGCCCGCTTCGCGGCCGACGGCCTCTACCTGCCCACCTACACCGACCTGACCCCCGCCGACCAGGACCGCGTGATCGGCGCGGTCCGCGCGTTCTACGGCGCGTCCTGAGCCGGCCGGCCGGAGGAGACCCGACACCATGACGCCCGAGACAGCGCCGCCCGACACCGTGCCCTCCCGGACCGGGCCTCCCGGGGAGCCGACGGGCGCCGAGCCGCCGGTGGTCGACTTCCCGCTGCGCGTGCCCGGCGAGCGCTTCCCGCCGCCGCGCTACCAGGACTACCGGGAGCTGCCGGGCCTGGTGCTGTCCTACCTGCCGAACGGCCGCAAGGTCTGGCTGGTGACCCGGCACGAGGACGTGCGCTCCGTCCTCACCGACAGGAGGATCAGCTCCAACCCCGACCATCCCGGATTCCCCAACGTCAGCGAGACGCTGGGCGTGCCGCGCCAGGAACAGATCCCCGGCTGGTTCGTCGGTCTCGACTCGCCCGAGCACGACCGCTTCCGCCGGGCGCTCATCCCGGAGTTCACCGTCCGGCGGGTGCGGGAGCTGCGGCCCGCCGTCGAGCAGACCGTCGACCGGTGCATCGACGCGATGCTGGCGGCCGGCGACGAGGCGGATCTGGTCGCGGATTTCGCGCTGCCCGTCCCGTCGCTCGTCATCTCCTCGCTGCTCGGCGTTCCGCCGGTGGACCGGGACTTCTTCGAGTCCCGCACGCGCACCCTGGTCGCCATCCAGGCCTCCACCGACCGACAGCGCGACACCGCCTCGCGCGAACTGCTGCGCTACATCAACCGACTGGTGGCGATCAAACAGAACTGGCCCGGCGAGGACCTGATCAGCCGGCTGCTGGCGACCGGCGCGATCGAGCCGCACGAGATGTCCGGCGTGCTGATGCTGCTGCTCATCGCCGGGCACGAGACGACGGCCAACAACATCGCACTCGGCGTGGTGACGCTGCTCCAGAACCCCGAGTGGATCGGTGACGACCGGGTGGTGGAGGAGACCCTGCGCTTCCACTCGGTGGCCGACCTGGTCTCGTTGCGGGTCGCGGTCGAGGACGTCGAGATCTCCGGGCAGCTGGTGCGGGCCGGCGAGGGGATCGTGCCGCTCGTGGCCGCCGCCAACCACGACGAGAAGGCCTTCTCCTGCCCGCACGCGTTCGATCCGGCCCGCACCGAGCGCCACCACGTCGCGTTCGGCTACGGCGTCCACCAGTGCCTGGGCCAGAACCTGGTGCGGATCGAGATGGAGATCGCCTACCGCCGGCTCTTCGAACGCATTCCCGGCCTGCGCCTCGCGGTGCCGGTCGAGGACCTGCCGCTCAAGTACGACGGCGTGCTGTGCGGCCTGCACGCACTTCCGGTCCGCTGGTAGGAGCACCCGCCCACCGATCCGCTTCAGGAGAACCGTTCATGCGCATCACCGTCGACACCGACCGCTGCGTCGGCGCGGGCCAGTGCGTGCTCAACGCCCCGGCCGTGTTCGACCAGGACGACGACGGCGTGGTCGAACTGCGCGAGCCCGCCGTGGCCGTCGAGGACCGCGACGCGGTCGTCACCGCCGCCACGCTCTGCCCGTCCGGCGCCATCACCGTCCACCGGGACTGAATCCCGCCCCGCGAGGGGCCCCGAGAGAGGACCGACCCCCATGACCAGCCCCGGCACGGCGAGCACCCTGTGGCTGCGCCGCTTCCACCCCGGTGAGGGCCGCACGGTACGCCTGGTGTGCTTCCCGCACGCCGGCGGATCCGCGAGCTTCTTCCTCCCCGTCTCCGCGGCCCTGTCCGCCGAGGCCGAGGTGATCGCGCTGCAGTACCCCGGCCGGCAGGACCGCCGACGGGAACCCTGCATCGAGGACATCGCCACCCTCGCCGACCGGATCACCGACGAACTGCTCACCCTGGACGACCGGCCCACCGTGTACTTCGGCCACAGCATGGGCGCCGTCCTCGCGTTCGAGACCGCGTGGCGACTGGAACGGAAGGGCACCCACGCACCCGGTGCGGTCATCGCCTCCGGCCGCCGGGCGCCGTCCACCACCCGCCCGGAGGCGGTGCACCGACAGGACGACGACGGCGTCATCGCCGAGCTCAAGCTGCTCAACGGCACCAACGCCCAGTTGCTCGGCGACGAGGAGGTCCTGCGCATGGCGATGCCCGCGATCCGGGCCGACTACCGCGCCATCGAGCGCTACACCTGCGGGCCCGACCGCGTCCTCGGCTGCCCGGTCGTCGCGCTCACCGGCGACGCCGATCCGCGCACCACCGTCGCCGAGGCCCGCGCCTGGCAGGCCCACACCGACGGGGCGTTCCGCCTCCGGGTCCTGCCCGGCGGCCACTTCTTCCTCGCCGACCAGCAGACGGCGGTGCTCCGGGAGATCTCCGCCGAACTCGCCGAGCTCCGCTGACGGACCGCCGGCCCGGACAAGGACCCCTGATGCGCACACTCCTGGTCGACAACTACGACTCCTTCACCTACAACCTCTTCCACTACCTCGCCGAGGCCAACGGCCGAGAGCCGGAGGTCATCAGCAACGACGACCCGGCCTTCCGGCCCGAACTGCTCGACGCGTTCGACAACGTCGTGCTCTCCCCCGGCCCCGGGACCCCGCACAGGCCCGCCGACTTCGGCCACTGTGCCGGCATAGCCCGGGAGGGCCGGCTGCCCCTCCTCGGCGTCTGCCTCGGCCACCAGGGACTGGCACTCGCCCACGGCGCCGCCGTGGGCCGGGCGCCCGCACCCCGGCACGGGCGCACCTCGGCCGTGCGGCACACCGGGACCGGTCTCTTCCACCACCTGCCGAACCCGCTGGAGGTGGTCCGCTACCACTCCCTGGCGGTCACCTCGCTCCCGCCCGCCCTGGAACCGATCGCCTGGGCCACCGACGACGGCGTGGTCATGGCCCTGCGCCACCGGGAACTCCCCCTGTGGGGGGTGCAGTTCCATCCCGAGTCGATCGGCACCGAGGCCGGCCTGCGGCTGCTGTCGAACTTCCGCCACCTCACCGAGCAGCACGGGCGCCGGCGCCGCGGCACGGCGCCCCGCCCGCGCACCTCGCCCCGCCCGGTACCCGCACCCCGGGCCGCGCGGCGGCCGACCACCCGGCGCCTCGCCGTCCTGACCCGCCGGGTCGACACCGGCTGGGAGGCCGAGACCGTCTTCGACCACGTGTTCCGCGCAGGCGGTCATCCCTTCTGGCTCGACAGCAGCCTGCCCGGCGGCCGCCTCGGGCAGGTCTCGGTGATGGGCAACGCCGCCGGGCCGCTCGCCCGCGTCGCCACCGCGGACGTCCAGCGCGGCACCGTCACGGTGACCGCCGGCGGCACCACGCAGGTCGTCCAGGGCGAGTTCCTGACCTGGCTCGACGCCGACCTGCGCACGGTCGACGTCGACCTGCCCGAGCTGCCGTTCGACTTCGCGCTCGGCTGGGTCGGCTGCCTCGGCTACGAACTCAAGGCCGAGTGCGGCGGCGAACGCGCCCACCGCTCGCCCGACCCGGACGCCGTCATGGTCTTCGCCGACCGAGCCGTCGTCCTCGACCACCACACCGGCACCACCCACCTGCTCGCCCTCGCCGAGGACGGCCGGGACGTCTCCGCCCGCGTCTGGCTGGACGACACCGCCGCCCTGCTCACCGGCCCGGCCCCGCACACCGACCCGCCCGCCCACACCCCGCCCGGCGCCGACGCCCGGCTGCGGCTGCGACACCCGCGCGAGGCGTACCTCGAGCTCATCGACGCCTGCCAGGACGAGATCACGGCCGGCGAGACCTACGAGGTCTGCCTCACCAACATGATCGACGCGCCCGCCGACCTCGACCCGTGGCAGGCCTACCGCGCGCTGCGGCGGATCAGCCCCGCCCCGTTCGCCGCCTTCCTCTCCTTCGGTGACCTCGCCGTGCTCAGCTCCTCCCCGGAGCGCTTCCTGCGGATCGGCCCGGACGGCCTCATGGAGTCGAAGCCCATCAAGGGCACCCGACCGCGCGGCGCCACCGGCGAGGAGGACGCCCTGCTCGCCGCCGACCTCGCCACCAGCGAGAAGGACCGGGCCGAGAACCTGATGGTCGTCGACCTCGTCCGGCACGACCTCGGCCGCTGCGCCCGGACCGGCTCCGTCGTCGCCGACCCCCTGTTCGACGTCGAGACGTACGCCACCGTGCACCAGCTCGTCAGCACCGTTCGGGCCCGGCTGCGCCCCGAGTGCAGCGCCGTCGACGGCGTCCGGTCGGCGTTCCCCGGCGGCTCGATGACGGGCACGCCCAAGCTGCGCACGATGCAGATCATCGACCGGCTGGAGAACGGACCGCGCGGCATCTACTCCGGGGCGATCGGCTACTTCTCGCTCAGCGGCGCGGCCGACCTGAGCATCGTGATCCGCACCGCCGTGCTCAGCGGCGGACGGCTGCGCTACGGGGTCGGCGGGGCGATCATCGCGCTGTCCGACGCCGAGGGCGAGTTCGAGGAGACGGCGGTCAAGGCCCGCCCGCTGCTCGCGCTACTCGACGCCGAGCTGCCGCTGGAGAGCCCGGCGGCCGCGATGCGTCGGCGCCGTCCGTCCGGCTCGTTCCCGGCCGCCGTCCCGAGCTGAGGGTCCGCTCTCCGGATCCTCCGCATGCCAGGCCGGGCGCCCGGAGCCGCGCGCCCGGCCGACGGGCTCCGGCCAGGAGGGCCCGGAGCACGACGCCCCGGAGAGCGCGGTCCCTCCCGAAACCCAGGCTGAGCACGGCCGGTGCGGCCGGCCGGCGACCCCGTCAGGAGCGAAGGTGCCCGTCCACAGCGATGACTACGCGATCGATCCGGCCGCCGGCTCCCCCGGGGCGCTCGGCGGCCACACCCTGCCCGCCGTGTTCGCGGCGGCGGTCCGCCGGGCGCCCGACGCCGTCGCCCTGGTCGACGGTGACCGGGAGGTGACCTGGCGCCAGTGGGCGGACGACGCCGCCGCCCTGGCCCGGGCCCTCCAGGAGCTCGGCGTCGCGCCCGGGGACGTCGTCGCCGTCCAGCTCCCCAACTGCCGGGAGTACCAGACGGCACACGTCGCCGTCGCCGCCGCGGGCGCCGTCCTGCTGCCCGTCCACGCGGGGCACGGCGCCGCGGACGTACGCGCACTGCTGGCCCGGGTGGATCCGGTCGCCGTGCTCCTCCCGGCTGAGGCGGCGGCCACGGCGGTCGAACTCCTGGCGACCGTGGCGTCCCTCCGGGCGGTGCTGGTCGCCGGGGACGAGGCACCGACCGCGGGGGGCGTGCACGCGCTGGAGCGCCTCACCGCCGAGTGGGCGGGTCACGCCCCGCACCCCGTGGACGTCCGGCCCGAGGACCCACTGGTCCTCGTCCCGTCCTCCGGCACCACCTCGGCCCGGCCCAAGATCTGCCTGCACAGCCACGACGGGCTGCTCTCCAACACGGCGTCCGTCGCCGACGAAGGCGGTCCGGCCTTCGCGGAGGCGATCCTGACGGCCTGCCCGCTCACCCACCTGTTCGGCCTGCAGTCGCTGCACACCGCCCTGTTCCGGGCCTGCCGCCAGGTGCTCCTGAACGGCTGGGACCCGGAGCGCTTCCTCGCCCTCGCCCGCGCCACCGCCCCGAGCGCCGTCTTCGCCGTCCCGGCCCAACTCCACGACGTGGTCGCCACCCTGGCCCGGAGCGGGCAGCCGGCCGGATTCCGGCCGTGCGAGGTGCGCACCGCCGGGGCGGCGATCCCCGCCGCGCTGGCGACCGACGTCCGGGCGGTGCTCGGCGGCGAACTCGTCGTCGTCTGGGGCATGTCCGAACTGGGCACCGGCACCCGGACCTCCACCACCGATCCGGCCGGCGCCGCCGTGCGCAGCGTGGGCCGACCGACCAGCGGGGCCCGCGTGCGGGTCGTCGGCGACGACGGGCGCGAACTGCCGACGGGCGAGCCGGGCGACCTCCAGTACCGCAGTCCGAGCATGTTCCGCGGCTACTACCGCGAGCCCGACCTCACCGCAGCGGCCGTCACGCCGGACGGCTGGCTGCGCACGGGCGACCGGGCGAGCCTCGGGGCGGACGGCCTGCTGCGCTTCCACGGACGCGCGGCCGAGCTGATCAACGTGGGCGGGCGGAAGTTCGACGCGACCGAAATCCAGGAGCTCCTGGCGGCGATGCCGGGCATCGGCCCGCTCGCCGTCGTCGGACGGGCGGACGCTCGGCTCGGCGAGATCCCGTGCCTGGTGCTGACCCGCGCCGCGGACCCGGCGATCGGCCTGCGCGCGGTGACCGCCTTCCTGCGGGAGCGCGAGGTCGCCGAGTACAAGGTGCCGCTGGAGCTGGTGACCGTCGACGACCTCCCGCGCACCCCGGCCGGGAAGCTGCACCGGCGGTCGCTGGAGGAGCTGGTGGCCGGGGCGGCGGTCGTTCAGGCTTCCCACGCCATGGACTACCGCGACGCGCTGGACCTCGTGCGCTCGTGCGCGGCCGAGGTCATGGACCGCGGCCCGGCGGACGAGCCGATCGGCGTCGGCACGGCGTTCCGCGCGTACGGGCTGGACTCGGTGCGCACCATCCGGCTGCGCAACCTGCTGGCGGAGGCGACCGGCCGTGCGCTGCCGGTGAGTCTCGGCTTCGACCACCCGACTCCCGCGGCCGTCGCCGCGTTGCTGTCGGGCGCGGTGTCCGACCGGGAGGAGGACCCGCACGACGCCTCCTCCGACGAACCGATCGCCATCGTCGGCATGGCCTGTCGACTGCCGGGCGGCGTCTCCTCCCCCGACGACCTCTGGGCGCTCGTCGCCGACGGCACCCACACCGACTCCGCGTTCCCCGCCGACCGCGGCTGGGACCTCGACGGCCTCTTCGACGACGATCCCGAGCACCCCGGCACCTCCTACGTCCGCCGGGGCGGGTTCCTGGACGGCGCGGGCCGGTTCGACGCCGCCTTCTTCGGCTTCTCCCCGCGCGAGGCCCTGGCCGCCGACCCTCAGCAGCGGCTGCTCCTGGAGACCGCCTGGGAGGCGCTGGAACACGCCGGGATCGACCCGAACGGGCTGCGGGGCAGCCGCACCGGCGTCTTCACCGGGGCGATGTACCACGACTACGGCGTCGGCGCCCCGGCGGAGTTGGAGGGCCTGCTCGGGATCGGCACCGCCGGCAGCGCGCTGGCCGGGCGGATCTCCTACTGCTTCGGCCTGGAGGGCCCGGCACTCGCCGTCGACACCGCGTGCTCCTCCTCGCTCGTCGCCCTGCACCTCGCGTGCCGCTCGCTGCGCTCGGGCGAGTCCTCGCTCGCGCTGGCCGGCGGCGTCGCGGTGATGGCCACGCCGACGTCGTTCGTCGAGTTCTCGCGGTTGCGCGGGCTCGCGGCCGACGGTCGCTGCAAGTCCTTCTCCGACGACGCCGACGGCGCGGCGTGGGCGGAGGGCGCCGGCCTGCTCGTGCTGGAGCGGCTGAGCGACGCGCGCCGCAACGGGCACCCGGTGCTCGCCCTCGTCCGCGGCTCGGCCGTCAACCAGGACGGCGCCTCGAACGGCATCACCGCGCCCAACGGCCCCGCCCAGCAACGCGTCATCCGTCGCGCCCTCGCCGACGCGGGGCTCGTGCCCGGCGACGTCGACGCCGTCGAGGCGCACGGCACCGGAACCTCGCTCGGCGACCCGATCGAGGCACAGGCGCTCCTCGCCGTCCACGCCGGCGCGCGCCCGGCGGACCGGCCGCTGTGGCTCGGGTCCGTCAAGTCGAACATCGGGCACACCCAGGCGGCCGCCGGGGTGGCCGGGGTGATCAAGACGGTGCAGGCGATGCGACACGGTCTACTGCCGCGGACCCTGCACGTCACCCGGCCGACCGGTCGGGTCGACTGGTCCTCCGGCGCCGTGCGGCTGCTGACGCAGGCGCAGCCGTGGCACCGGGAGGACGGGCGGGTGCGGCGGGCGGGGGTGTCGTCGTTCGGGATCAGCGGGACGAACGCGCACGTGGTGCTGGAGGAGGCACCGGTGGCGGCAGCACGCCCGGCGGCACCCTGCACCACTGACCGTCCGGTGCCGCCCTGCACCGCTGACCGTCCGGTGCCGCTGCTGCTGTCCGCCCGCGGTGAGCCGGCCCTGCGGGCCCAGGCCGGGCGGCTGGCCGAGCACCTCGCCGCCCACCCCTCGTACGCCTTGCCCGACGTCGCCCTCGCGCTCGCCGGCACCCGGGCCGTCCACACCCACCGCGCCGTGCTGGCCGGCGCCGAACGCGGCGAACTCGTCGACGCGCTGGAGCACTTCGCCGCCGGGGAACCGTCGCCGGTCGCCCCGGTGACCGGGCGGCGTGACGGCGGCGGGCGGCTCGCCTTCGTCTTCGCCGGGCAGGGCAGCCAGCGTCCCGGCATGGGGCGCGAACTCGCCGCCTCCTTCCCCGAGTTCGCAGCGGCCCTGGACGAGGTGTGCGGCTTCCTGGACCCGCTGCTGGAGCGGCCGCTGCGTTCCGTGCTGTGGGAGGACCCGGCAGACCTCCTGGATCGAACGGAGTTCGCCCAGCCCGCGCTGTTCGCCCACGAGGTCGCCCTCCACCGGCTGTTGGAGTCCTGGGGCGTACGCCCCGACCTGCTGGCCGGGCACTCGGTCGGCGAGATCGCCGCCGCGCACGTCGCCGGGGTGCTGTCCCTGCCGGACGCGTGCACCCTGATCGCCGCCCGGGGCCGGCTCATGCAGGCCCTCCCGGCCGGTGGCGCGATGCTCGCAGTCCGGGCATCGGAGGACGAAGTCCTGCCGCTGCTGGGCGAGTTCGTCTCGCTGGCGGCCGTCAACGGCCCCTCGTCCGTCGTCGTCTCGGGCACCGAGGAGGCGGTGGCGGCGGTCGGGGCCCACTTCGCCGACCGGCGGACGGCGCGGCTGCGCGTCTCGCACGCCTTCCACTCGCCGCTGCTGGAGCCGATGCTGGCGGAATTCCGTGACGTGCTGGAGGGGTTGTCCTTCGCCCCACCCGCCATGGCGCTGGTCTCCGGCGTCACCGGCCGACCGCTGACCGCCGAGGAGGCCCGCGACCCCGGCCACTGGGTGCGGCAGGCCCGGGAGCCGGTCCGCTTCCGGGACGCCGTCTCGCGGTTGGGAGCCGAGCACGCCGACGCCTACCTCGAACTCGGTCCCGCCTCCGCGCTCGCCCCCGTGCTCGGGGAGTGCCTGGCCGGCGCGGACGCCGGCGCGCCGGCCGCCGTCACCACGACCGGCTCGGCGGACCGGACGGACGAGGCGCGCGCCCTGCTGGTCGCCGTCGGACGTCTCCACCTGCACGGCGTACCGGTGGACTGGGAGGCCGTCCTGCCGGGCGCCCGGCCCGTGCCGCTGCCGACGTACGCGTTCCAGCGGCAGACGTACTGGCTCGCGCCCGCCGCGCCGACACCGCCGACCGCGGCCGTCCTCGCCACCGCACCGCTGCGCGACGGCCGGCTCGCCACGGCGAGCCCCGAGGAGCGCGACGCCCTGCTCCTCGAACTCGTCCTCGCCGAGACCGCCGCCGTGCTCGGGCGCGGCCCCGACGACCTCGAGGCCACCCACGCGTTCTCCGACCTCGGCGTCAACTCCGTCAACGCCGTCGAACTGCGCGAACGCATCGCCACCGCCACCGGCACGCCCCTCCCGGCGACCCTCGTCTTCGACCACCCCTCACCGGTCTCCGTGGTCCGCGCCATCGCGGCCCTCCGAGACCGGCCCGCCCCGGGCGCCGCTCCCGAACCCGCCGCCGCCGACCTGGTCGACCGCCTCGCGGCGCTGCTCGCCGCCGGCACCGCACTCGACCCGGCCACCGCCGCCCGGCTGCGCGACCTCGCCCGGCGCTGCGCCACAACCGCCGGACCGGCCCGCCCGGCTCCCGGGCCCGACCTCGACGAGGCCACCGACGAGGAACTCTTCCGCCTGATGGACGCCGTGGACTGACGCCGCGGAGCCGCTCGGGGACCTATTCCGGGACCTACTCCGCGGACCGGCTCCGTCGACCGAACCCGTGCCCCGAAAGCCCCGCGTGCCCTGCCGATTCCCCTACGGAGACCCGATCATGCCCGCCCGCACCGCACCGCCACCGCCCACCGCGGCCGCCGACGACCTCGTGATCGAGGCGGTCGACGTCGGCATGACCTTCGGCGACGTCCGCGCGCTCGACTCGGTCAGCCTCGCCGTCCCGCGCGGCAGCGTCCTCGCCCTGCTCGGCCACAACGGCGCCGGCAAGACCACCCTCGTCGGCGTCCTCACCACCGCCCTCGCGCCCACCACCGGCCGGGCCAGCGTGGCCGGGTTCGACGTCCTCCGCCGCCCCGCCGAGGTCCGCCGCCGGATCGGCCTCACCGGCCAGTACGCCACCGTCGACGGACGGCTCAGCGGCCGCGACAACCTCCTCCTGCTCGCCGGCCTGCTGGGCGCCGGGCGCCGCGCCGCCCGCACCCGCGCCGACGAACTCCTCGACCTCTTCGACCTCGGGCACGTCGCCGACCGTCCGGCCCGTGGCTACTCCGGCGGCCTGCGCCGGCGCCTCGACCTGGCCGCGAGCCTGGTCGGCCGGCCCGAGGTGGTGTTCCTCGACGAACCCACCACCGGGCTCGACCCGGTGAGCCGGCTCGGTCTCTGGGAGATCGTGGAGGGCCTCGTCGCCGAGGGCACCACCGTCCTGCTCACCACCCAGTACCTCGACGAGGCGGACCGGCTCGCCGACGCCATCACCGTGCTCTCCGGCGGCAGCGTCGTCGCCCACGGCACTCCGGCCGAGCTCAAGTCCCGAGTGGGCAGGCGCACCGTCACCGTCGTCCTCGACGGGCCCGGCGGGAGCGCGCCCGGGAACGACCTGGAGCGCGCCGCCGACGCGCTGCGCCGTGCCGGGCTCGCCCCGGTCGCCGGGCGCGAGGGCGCCGCCCTGGTCGTCCCGATCGAGGCCACCCGCGACATCGCCGCCGTCGTCCGGGCGCTGGACGGGGTCGGGGTCGAGGCCGCCGAGCTCACCTTCGGCGAACCCGGCCTGGACGACGTCTACCTCGCCCTGGCCCATCGCTCCGCCGGCCTCGACAGCCTCGACGACCTGGCCGACCCGGACAGCCCGGACAGCCCGGACAGCCCGGAAGGATCCCAGCAGTGACCACCACGCTCGACACCGACCGACCGACCCGCGCCGCCACGGTCAGCGCGCCCGTCTGGCGCGGCAGTTCACGGCCCACCCAGATCCGCATCCTCACCGGCCGGTCGCTGCGCGCGCTCGTCACCGATCCGGCGGTGCTGCTCTTCGGCCTGCTCCAGCCCGTCATCACGCTCGTCGTGCTCTCCCAGGTGTTCAGCCGGATGGGACTTCCACCGCACTTCCCGCCGGACGTCACCTACCTGGACTTCGTCCTGCCCGCCGTCCTCGTCGACAACGCCGTACAGTCCGCCGTCCAGTCCGGCGTCGGCCTCGTCGAAGACCTCCAGAACGGCATCGTCGCCCGCCTGCGCTGCCTGCCCGTCGCCCCGAGCTCCCTGCTCGTCGCCCGCAGCCTCACCACGCTCGTGCGCGCCGCCGTCCAGGCGCTGATCATCCTGGCGCTCGGCATGCTCGTCCTCGGCTACCACCCGCGCGGCGGCGCCGGCGCGGTCGCCGCCTCGATCGGGCTGACGCTGTTCATGAGCTGGGCCCTCGGCTGGCTCTTCATCGCGGCGGCCGCCTGGCTGCGCCGTGCCGAACCGATCCAGAACCTGGCGATCATCGCCGTCCTCCCCCTGATGTTCGCCTCCAGCGCCTACGTCCCGACCGCCGACCTCCCCGACTGGCTGGCCGCAGTCGCCCACGTCAACCCCCTGACGTACGCCATCGACTCGACCCGAGCCCTCGCCCTGGGCCTCCCGGGCACGGGAACGGCCGTGCCCGCCCTGCTGCTCGGCACGGCCGTCGCGGCCATCGGCGCGTGGCTGGCGGCCACGGGCTTCCGCAGGCCGATCGCTCCGCGCTGAGCTCCGCGGCCGGTGCGGTGCGCGGGACATCGGGATGACCGACCTCCTGCGCACCGCACCTGTCTGCCCTGTCCTCCCGACGTGGTCGCGGCGGCCGCTTCCCGCAGGGCGAAGGCCCGCGCGTCGGACGATCGGGTCACCAGGCCCGAAGACCGCTGTTCCGACCTCCAGCGCGGCGAGTCGATGCGGGGACCCGACCGCACGGACGCGATCGCACCGCCACCACGACCGCCACCACGACCGCCACCTGGGCCTCCTCCGGCACCGGCCGCGCGCCGGCGGCCCGGCCCCGGACCGCCGACGCGTCCAGCCGGTGTGCCACCACCTCCGCCCCGTGCCGATCAGCGAGTCCGGCGGTCGGCGTCCTCAGGTGGTGGTGCGGACGGCCGACGAGTACAGGGGCCAGCCGTCCTGGTCGGGACGGCACACCACCTCGGCGAAACGCCCGCACTCCCGCAGCAGCGCCGGCACCGTCGCCCCGTGCAGGTGGCCGTGCTCGACCACCAGGGCGCCGCCCGGCCGCAGCATCCCGGCCGCCGCCTCCACCACCTGGCGCACGACCCGCAGGCCGTCCACGCCGCCGAAGACGGCCTGGCGGGGCTGGTAGCGGCCGAACTCGTCCGGCACGTCGGCCGCGTCCGGCATGAAGGGCGGGTTCGCGAGCACCAGGTCGACCTCGGCGGTCAGCCCGGTGAGGGTGCCCGCCCGGGCCGCCGGGCCCTCGTGGACGGTGATCACCGTGTCCCCCAGGGCCGCGCGCCGGGCCGCATTGCGGCGGGCGAAGTCCGCGGCGATCGGGTCGAACTCGACGGCGTGTACCCGGGCGTCCGGCCGGGCGTGCGCGAGGGCCAGGCCGATCGCGCCCGAGCCGGCGCACAGGTCGACCACCGTCGGCGCCTGCCTATCGACGAGGGCCTCCAGACCGGCCGCCAGCACGAGCTCGCTGTGCACCCGCGGCACGAACACGCCCGGCCCGACGAGGAGGTCGAGGCCGCCGAACACGGCGCGCCCGGTCAGGTGGCCGAGCGGCACGCCCTCGGCTCTCCTGCCGACGAGGTCCCCCAAGCGCCGTACCTCTCTCGCGTCGAGCTCCTGCCGAGGATCCAGCCCGCTCGGCTCCACACCGAGCACGCGCGCGGCCAGCTCCTCCACCTCCCGCCGTGCGCCGGCCCGCACGGTGCTCTCGAGTGTCAGCACGGCCTCGTCGATCAGGTTCCCGAGCATCGTCGTTCCCATCCGTAGCCTCCCCGGCCCCACGGCGCGGCGCCTAGCCGCCGCACACCACCGCCGACGGTACGGCCGCGGCGGCTAGTCAAGAGCCCAGAACTCTCGTCCGCGAGGATGGCGTCCGCGAGGATGGTTGGACGCTCCGGTGGTTCGTTGTCGACGGATCGGGCCTGCCGGCAGACGCGCGGCAGGCCCGCGGACGTTGATGGCGAACAGCTGGGCGTACGAGCGCGCAGCGTCGCGGGAGCCCGGGATCCGGGCCCCCGCGACGTCGGGACGGGCGGGTCAGTCGGACAGCCCCAGCTCGTTGTCCAGGAGGTCGAACATCTCGTCGTCCGACGCCGACGCGAAGTCGAAGGCCTCGGCCTCGGAGTCGGCGGCCCTGGAGGCGAGCCACTTGGTCCGCAGGACCTCCAGGCGGGCGGTGACCTGGGCGAACAGGTCGTCGTCCGGGACGCCCGCCTCCGCCGTGCCGAACGCCAGCTCCAGCCGGTCGAGTTCGGCCAGCAGTGCGGCCGGGCCCTCCGTCGCCGCGGGCCGGAGGCCCAGGCGGTCGAAGAGGTGGTCGGTCAGTTCCGCCACCGTCGGGTGGTCGAAGACCAGGGTGGCCGGTAGCCGCAGGGCCACCAGCGCTCCCAGCCGGTTGCGCAGTTCGACCGCTGTGAGGGAGTCGAGGCCGAGGTCCTGGAAGGCCCGCTGCGGGTCCACCCCGGAGGCGTCGGTGTGGCCGAGGACCGCGGCGACCTGACGGCGGACCGCCTCCAGCAGCGCCTCGCGCCGTTCGCCGCCCGGCAGTTCGGACAATCGGCGCACGAACGCGGCGCCGCCGGCCGCCCCGCCGTCCGCTCCCGCGGCCGAGCCGCGCCGGACCGGCACACGCACCAGGCCCCGCAGGAGCGGGGGGACGTCACCGCGCCGGACCAGGGCGGCCGGGTCGAGGCGGAGCGGCAGGACGGCGGGTGCCGGGCCGGCCGTGGTCGCGTCGAACAGGGCGAGGCCCAGTTCCGGCGTCAGCGGCGGCATTCCGGCCCGGGCCAGTCGTTCGGCCTCCGCCTCGGTGAGGGTGCCGGTCATGCCGCTGCTGCCGGTCCACGGCCCCCACGCCAGGGAGACGGCCGGGAGGCCGAGCGAGCGGCGGTGGACCGCCAGGGCGTCCAGGAAGGCGTTGGCCGCCGCGTAGTTGCCCTGGCCGGGGTTGCCGAGCGTGCCGGCCGCCGAGGAGAACAGGACGAAGGCCTCGACGCGTTCCGCTGCCCGATGGAGGTTCCACGCCGCGTCCGCCTTCGGACGCAGGACGGCACCGATGCGCTCGGGCGTGAGCGAACCGATCGTCCCGTCGTCCAGGACGCCCGCGGTGTGCACCACCGCGCGGATGTCGTGGCGGGCGAACAGCCCGGTGACGGCGGCCTCGTCGGCGACGTCGCAGGCTTCGACGGCCGTCTCGGCGCCGAGGTCGGCCAGTTCGGCGACCAGCTCGGCCACGCCGTCGGCGGCGGCGCCGCTGCGGCTGACCAGCAGCAAGCTGGGCACGCCGTGCTCGGCGGCGAGGTGCCGGGCCACCAGGCGGCCCAGGCCGCCGGTACCGCCGGTGATCAGCACCGCGCCCTCGGTGGGCCAGCTCGGGGCCTCGGCCGCTAGCTCCTGGCGCACGAGCCGGGCGGCGAACAACTCGTCGTCCCGCAGCAGCAGTTGCGGCTCGTCGACGGTGACCGCGTCGGTCCGGAACTGCGTCGCGGCGGTGGCCAGGTCGAGCAGCCCGAACCGGCCGGGCTCCTCCGAGGCCGCCGAGCGGACGAGGCCCCAGGCCGCCGCACCGGCAAGGTCGTCGCCGGACACCGCACCCCGTGTGAGGAACACGAGCCGCGAGGCCGCGAACGCGTCCTCCGCGAGCCAAGCCTGAACCAGCTCCAGGACGGAGGCCACCGTGGCGTGCACCGAATCGACCCCACCGACGGGGAGTTCGGCCACCACCACCGGCGGCACGTCGGACCTCGCGGCGAGCGAGGCCAGCGCCTGCGCGGTCGGCTCGACGGAGACGACCGCCGCGTCCGCGTCGGCGGGAACCTGCACCGGCACCCAGTCGAGGCGGAACAGCGCGTCGTGGCCCGCCGGGCGCGCGGCCGCGCCGAGCTGCTCGGCGGCGATCGGCCGAACGCTGAGCGAGCCCACCGAGGCGACCGGCCGGCCCTCCGGGTCGGCCGCGGCGAGCGCCAGCCCGCCGGACGCCGACGGCGCCAGCCGGATCCGCAGGGCCGACGCGCCGGAGGCGTGCAGCGCGACGTCCTCCCACGCGAACGGCACCCCGGCACCGCCCTCACCGAGCCCGCCGCCCACGGCGAGCGTGTGCAGACAGGCGTCGAACAGGGCCGGGTGCAGACCGTAGGCGCCGCCCTCGACACCCTCGGGAAGGGCGACGTCGGCGAAGAGCTCGTCGCCGCGCCGCCAGACCGCGCGGAGGCCCCGGAACGCCGGGCCGTACCCGAACCCGGCCTCCGCCAGGCCGTCGTAGAGGCCGGTCAGGTCGACCTGCTCGGCGTCGGCCGGCGGCCATGCCGAGGCGTCGAAGGCCGTCGGCGTCGCGCCGGTGCCGAGCACGCCGCTGGCGTGCAGCGTCCACGGGTGGGGGCCGCCCGCGCCGGTCCGGGAGTGCACGCTCACGGGCCGGCGGCCCGCGTCGTCCGGCGTGCCGACGACGACCTGGAGCTGGACGGTGCCCGTCCCCGGGAGGACCAGCGGCGCGGCCAGTGTCAGCTCCTCGACGACGTCGCAGCCGACCTCGTCTCCCGCGCGCACCGCCAGCTCGACCAGCGCCGTGCCCGGCACCAGGACCGAACCCAGGACGACGTGATCCGCCGCCCACGGGTGGGATCGCGCCGACAGGCGGCCGGTGAACAGGAGGCCATCACTGTCGGCCAGTTCCAATGAGCCGGTGAGCAGCGGGTGTTCGGCATTCCTGAGCCCGGCGGACTCGGCGCCGCGGCCGGCGGGCAGGCCGCTCGGCCAGTAGTCCCGGTGCTCGAACGGGTAGGTCGGCAGTGCGGCGAGGTGCCGGCCGGCGCCGCCGAGCAGGGCCCGCCAGTCGACCTTCGCGCCGTGGACGTGGAGGCCCGCGAGGGCCTGGAGGAGGCTCGCCTCCTCGGAGCGGTCCTTACGGAGCGCCGGGGCGGCCACGGTGTCGGCGTCCTCGGGCAACACGCTCGCGGCGAGGGTGGTGAGGACGGTGTCGGGGCCGAGTTCGAGGTAGCGGCGGACGCCGGCCTCGTGGAGCGTACGGACGCCGTCGGCGAAGCGGACGGCCTCGCGGACGTGACGCACCCAGTAGTCGGGGGTCGTGACGTCCCCGTCCAAGGCGCCGGTGAGGTTGGAGACCAACGGGATCGACGGCGCGTGGTAGGTCAGCCCGTCGAGGACCTCGCGGAAGTCCGCCAGCATCGGGTCCATCAGCGGCGAATGGAAGGCGTGGGAGACGCGAAGGCGGGTCGTCCGGCGGTCGGCGAAGTGCGCCTCGATCGCCGCGACGGCGTCCTCGGCACCCGAAACGACCACGGACGTCGGGCCGTTGACAGCGGCGATCGACACCAACTCGCCCAGCAACGGCAGGACTTCGTCCTCCGCTGCCCGCACGGCCAGCATCGCACCACCCTCCGGCAGCGCCTGCATCAAACGACCCCGCGCACGCACCAGCGCGCACGCGTCCGCCAGCGAGAACACCCCTGCCACATGTGCCGCCGCCACCTCACCGATCGAGTGCCCCGCCACGAACTCCGGCACCACACCCAACGATTCGACCAACCGGAACAACGCCACCTCGACCGCGAACAACCCCGCCTGGGCGAACTCCGTCCGGTTCAGCAGCTCCGCATCGTCACCCCACACCACCTCCCGCAGAGCGGGATCCAGCTCCGCACACACCGCATCGAAAGCCGACGCGAACACCGGGAACCGGGCATACAACTCCCGCCCCATCCCCAGCCGTTGCGACCCCTGCCCCGAGAACAGGAACGCCGTCCTGCCGTCGGCCGCCGCGCCCCGGGCCAGCTCCACGCCGTCCACGAGCACCGTGCGGTGCGGCAGCGCCGACCGCCCGGCCAGGGTGAACGCCACGTCGGCGGAGGGCAGTTCACCGGCATACGTGAGCCGGGCGAGCTGCGCGTCGAGCGCCGCCTCCGACTTGGCGGACACCACCCAGGGCACCAGGCCGGGTGCGGACTCGTGCTCCGCCTCCGCCGATTCGGGCAGCTCCAGGATGACGTGCGCGTTGGTGCCGCTGATCCCGAAGGAGGAGACACCCGCGCGGCGCGGGTGGCCGGTGGCCGGCCAGTCCGTGCGCTCGGTGAGCAGTTCGACGGCGCCGACCGTCCAGTCGACGTGGGTGGAGGGCTGGTCGATGTGCAGGGACTGCGGCAGCACGCCGTGCTGCATCGCCAGCACCATCTTGATCACGCCCGCGACGCCGGCCGCCGCCTGGGAGTGGCCGATGTTCGACTTGATCGAGCCCAACAGCAGGGGCAATTCGCGGTCCTGGCCGTACGTGGCGAGGAGCGCCTGTGCCTCGATCGGGTCACCCAGCGTCGTCCCGGTGCCGTGCGCCTCGACGGCGTCGACCTCGGCACAGGACAGCCCGGCGCTCGCGAGAGCCTGGCGGATCACCCGCTGCTGCGAAGGCCCGTTCGGCGCGGTGAGCCCGTTCGACGCGCCGTCCTGGTTCACCGCGCTCCCCCGCAGGACCGCGAGGACGGTGTGCCCGTTGCGGCGGGCGTCCGACAGGCGCTCCAGCACCACCATGCCGACGCCCTCGCCCCAGCCGACGCCGTCCGCCGCCTCGGCGAAGGCCTTGCTGCGGCCGTCGGCGGCGAGGCCGCGCTGGCGGGAGAACTCGACGAAGGTCGCCGGAGTGGACATCACCGTGACACCACCGGCCAGCGCCAGCGTGCACTCACCGCTGCGCAGGGCCTGCGCCGCCAGGTGCATCGCGACGAGGGACGACGAGCAGGCCGTGTCGACCGTGACCGCCGGGCCTTCGAGGCCGAGGGTGTAGGACACCCGGCCGGACGCCACGCTGCCGGCGCTGCCGCTGCCCTGGTGGCCCTCGAACTCACCGCCGCCGAGCAGGTTCGCGTAGTCGGCGTACATGACGCCCGCGAAGACGCCCGTCCGGCTGCCGCGCAGCGTCGTCGGGTCGATGCCGGCCCGCTCGAAGGCCTCCCAGGAGGTTTCCAGCAGCAAGCGCTGCTGCGCGTCGGTCGCGAGGGCCTCGCGCGGGCTCATCCCGAAGAACGCCGCGTCGAACGCCGCCGCCTCCCGCAGGAACCCGCCCGTGCGGGTGTAGGACGTGCCGCTGTGGTCCGGGTCCGGGTCGTAGAGGGCCTCGACGTCCCAGCCGCGGTCGGCCGGGAACTCCGAAACCGCGTCCACCCCGTCGGCCAGCAGCCGCCACAGGTCCTCCGGCGACGCCACGCCGCCGGGGTAGCGGCAGGCCATCCCGATCAGCACGATCGGGTCGTCGGACGGGAGGGACGGGACCGCCGGCGCGAGGTCCGTCGTCTCGGCGGCGCCGAACAGGCCCTCCAGCAGGAACCCGGCGAGCGCGCGGGCGGTCGGGTAGTCGAAGACGACGGTGGCCGGGAGCTGGAGACCGGTCACGGTCCGCAGCCGGTTACGCAGCTCGACCGCCGTCAGCGAGTCGAAGCCGAGGTCCTGGAAGGCCTTCGACGGCTCCACCGTCGAGCGCTCCCCGTGGCCGAGCACGAGCGCGATCTGGTCGCGCACCAGGTCCAGGACGGCCTCGTGCCGCGCGTCACCGCCCAGGCCCGACAGCCGCCGGGTCAGGTCGACCGCTGCGGGAGTCGCGGCCGCCCGGCGGGCGGGGGTCCTGATCAGGCCGCGCAGGAGGGCGGGGACGTCGCCCCGGTCGCGCAGGGCGGGCAGGTCGAGCCGGGCGGGCAGGACGGCCGGCTCGGCGCCGGTGGCGACCGCGTCGAACAGGGCCAGTCCGCGCTCCGGGTCGAGCGGAGGCACGCCGGCGCGGGTCATCCGCTCGCGCTCGGCGGTGGTGAGGGTGCCGGTCATGCCGGCCACGTCCGACCACGGCCCCCAGGCGAGGGAGACGGCGGGGAGACCTTGCGAGCGGCGGTGGACGGCCAGGGCGTCCAGGTAGGCGTTGCCCGCCGCGTAGGCGGCCTGCCCCGCGCTGCCGAACGTACCGGCGACGGAGGAGAACAGGACGAAGGCCGCGACGTTCCCGGCGGCCATGTGGAGGTTCCACGCCGCGTCCGCCTTCGGGCGCAGGACAGCCGAAACGCGCTCGGCGGTCAGGGACCCGATCACGCCGTCGTCGAGCACGCCGGCCGTGTGGACGACCGCACGGATCCCGTGCCGGGCGAACAGGTCCGCCACCGCCGCCGGGTCGGCGACATCGCACGCCTCGACCTTCGCCCCGGCCCCGAGCTCCGCCAGCAGCGCGTCGACGCCCTCGGCATCCGCACCACGGCGGCTCACCAGCAGCAGATCGCGCACCCCGTGCTCGGCCACCAGGTGCCGGGCCACGAGCCGGCCGAGGCCGCCCGTGCCACCGGTGATCAGAACCGTGCCCTCGGCCGGCCACGCCACCGGTTCGACCGGCGTCTCCATCCGGGCAAGGCGCGCCGCGAGGACCTCACCGTCCCGGACGAGCAACTGCGGCTCGTCCAGGCCCAGGACCTCCGACGGCAGCTCCTCCGAGCCCGCCAGATCCACCAGACCGAACCGGCCCGGCTCCTCCGACATCGCCGACCGCACCAGACCCCACACCGCAGCACCCGGCAGGTCCTCACCCGCCACCACACCGCGGGACACGAACACCAGCCGCGACCCGGCGAAACGCTCCTCCGCCAGCCAACCCTGCACCAGCTCCAACACCCGGGCCGTCCCCGCGTGCACCTCGTCCGCGACCGTCTCGACCACCACCACCGGCGGAACGGCCTCCGGCACCTCCGCCAACGACCCGACCACCACGAACTCCGGCGCGGCGGACACCTTCACCGGCACCCAGTCCACCCGGAACAACGCGTCCCGGCCCGTCTTCGTACCGGTCGCGAGCTGCTCGGCCGCGATCGGACGCACCGTCAGTGCGCCGACCGAGGCCACCGGCCTGCCGTCGGTGTCGGCCACGGCCACCGCGAGCGCGCCCGAGGCCGACCGCGTCAGCCGCACCCGCACCGACGACGCGCCGGAGGCGTGCAGCACGACGTCCTCCCACACGAACGGCACGCCGCCGCCCCCGCCGGAGCCCACCAGGGCGAAGGCGTGAAGGCAGGCATCGAACAGCGCCGGGTGCAGGCCGAAGCCGCTGCCGTCGGTGCCCTCCGGCAGGGCGACCTCCGCGAAGAGCTCCTCTCCGCGCCGCCAGGCTGCCCGCACCCCCTGGAACGCCGGGCCGTACCCGAACCCGGCCTCCGCCAGGCCCTCGTACAGCCCGGCCGCGTCGACCTCCTCGGCACCGGCCGGCGGCCACACCGAGGCGTCGAACTCCGCCGGTGCCGCGCCCGAGCCCAGCACGCCGCTCGCGTGCAGGGTCCAGACCGGCTCCGGGCCGGTGTCCGCCGTGGAGTGGATGCCGATCGCACGGCGTCCGGCGTCGTCCGGCTCGGCCAGACGCACCTGGATCCGGACGGCGCCGTCCTCGGGCAGGACCAGCGGCGCAGCCATGGTCAGCTCCTCGACCAGGTCGCAGCCGACCTCGTCCCCGGCGCGCACGGCCAGTTCCACCAGCGCCGTGCCCGGCACCAGGACCGAGCCCAGGACGACGTGGTCCGCCAGCCACCCGTGCGAGCGGGCCGACAGCCTGCCGGTGAACACCAACCCCTCGGTGCCCGCCAGTTCGAGCGAACCGCTGAGCAGCGGGTGGTCGGCGTTGCGGAGCCCGGCGGACTCGGCCGTCGGGAAGGGCGCCGGGGTGTCGGTCCAGAAGCGGCGGTGCTGGAAGGCGTACGTCGGCAGGTCGATCCGGCGGCCGCCCGCGCCGGCGTGGAAGGCGGACCAGTCCACCGGGACGCCGAGCACGTGCAGGCGGGCGAGTGCCTCGACGACGGTCCGTTCCTCGGCGCGGCCGCGGCGCAGCGCCGGAACGGCCTCGGCCTCGCTGTCGGGCAGCGCGCTCACGGCGAGCGCGGTGAGGACGGCGTCGGGGCCGAGTTCGAGGAAGCGGCGGACGCCGGCGGCTTCCAGCGTTCGGACGCCGTCGGCGAAGCGGACGGCCTCGCGGACGTGACGGACCCAGTACTCGGGCCCCTGGATCCCTTCCGCCGGCGCGCCGGTCAGGTTGGAGACCAGCGGGATCGACGGCGCGTGGTAGCTCAGGCCGTCGAGTACGGAACGGAAGTCCGCCAGCATCGGGTCCATCAGCGGCGAGTGGAAGGCGTGGGAGACCCGCAGGCGCGTCGTGCGCCGATCGGCGAAGTGCGCCTCGATCGCCGTGACGGCGTCCTCGGCTCCCGAGACGACGATCGAGCGCGGACCGTTGATCGCGGCGATCGACACCTGCTCGCCCAGCAGCGGCAGGACCTCGCCCTCCGTCGCCTGGACGGCGAGCATCGCGCCGCCCCCAGGCAGGGCCTGCATCAGCCGGCCACGAGCGTTCACCAGCGTGCAGGCGTCGGCCAGGTCGAACACCCCCGCGACGTGCGCCGCGGCCACCTCACCGATCGAATGCCCGGCCAGGAACTCGGCCCGGACGCCCAGCGATTCGACGAGCCGGTACAGTGCCACCTCCACCGCGAACAGTGCGGCCTGAGCGTACGCGGTCCGGTTCAGCAGCTCCGCGTCCGAACCCCACACCACCTCGCGCAGGGCCGGGTCCAGTTCCGCGCACACCTCGTCGAAAGCCCGGGCGAACGCCGGGAACCGGGCGTACAACTCCCGTCCCATCCCCAGCCGTTGCGAGCCCTGACCCGAGAAGAGGAACGCCGTCCGTCCGCTGCGCGCGACGCCGGTCGGCGCCTCGCCGTCCGCCACCGCCCGCAGGCCGGCCAGGAGTTGTTCGCTCCCGTCGCCGACCACGGCCGCGCGGTGTTCGAGCGCCGCGCGGGTCGTCGCCAGCGAGTACGCGATGTCCACCGGCCGGGCCTCGTCGGCGACGGCGAGCAGGCGGCCCGCCTGTGCCCGCAGGGCCTCCGGGGTCGCGGCGGACAGCAGCCACGGCACGACTCCCGGCTCGACCTCCGGCTCCTCCGGCTTCTCCGGCTCCTCCGGGGACGGGACGGCTGCCGGGGCCTCCTCGATGATCACGTGGGCGTTGGTCCCGCTGATGCCGAAGGACGAGACGCCGGCCCGGCGCGGCCGGTCGCCCGGGGCCCACGGCCGGGGCTCGGTCAGGAGCCGGACGGCCCCCGCCGACCAGTCCACGTTCGCACTCGGCTCGTCCACGTGCAGCGTCGACGGCAGCTCGCCGTTGTGCATCGCGAGCACCATCTTGATCACGCCGGCGACGCCGGCCGCGGCCTGGGTGTGCCCGATGTTCGACTTGATCGAGCCCAGGAGCAGCGGCCGTTCGCGGTCCTGCCCGTAGGTCGCGAGCAGCGCCTGGGCCTCGATCGGGTCGCCCAGCGTCGTGCCCGTGCCGTGCGCCTCGACCACGTCGACCTGATCGGCCCCGAGGCGGGCGTTGGCGAGCGCCTGCCGGATCACCCGCTGCTGCGACGGACCGTTCGGCGCCGTCAGCCCGTTCGACGCACCGTCCTGGTTCACCGCGCTGCCGCGCACGAGCGCGAGCACCGGGTGCCCGTTGCGCAGCGCGTCCGACAGCCGTTCGACGACCAGGAAGCCCGCGCCCTCCGCGAAGCCCGTGCCGTCGGCGGCGGTCGCGAACGACTTGCACCGCCCGTCGGGCGCGAGCGCCCCCTGCCGGCCGAACTCGGCGAACACGCCGGGTGTGGCCATGACCGTCACGCCGCCGGTGATCGCGAGCGAGCAGTCGCCCTGGCGCAGTGCCTGGGCGGCCAGGTGCAGGGCGACCAGGGAGGAGGAGCAGGCGGTGTCGACGGCGACGGCCGGGCCCTCCAGCCCGAGTTCGTACGAGACGCGGCCGGCCACCACGCTGCCGTTGCCGTCGCTGCCCGGGTAGTCGTGGTACATCACGCCGGTGAAGACGCCGGTGCGGGTGCCGCGCAGGCCGCCGGGGTCGATGCCGGCACGCTCCAGGGCCTCCCAGGCGAGCTCCAGCGTGAGCCGTTGCTGAGGGTCCATGGCGAGGGCCTCGCGGGGGGAGATCCCGAAGAAGCCCGGGTCGAAGTCCCCGGCGCCGTCGAGGAACCCGCCGGCGTGGGTGTGGGTGGAGTCCTCGGTGCGCAGTGTGGAGAGGTCCCAGCCGCGGTCGGCGGGGAACGGGGAGATGGCGTCCACGCCGGACGTCACCACCTGCCAGAGCTCCTCGGGCGTGGTCACCCCGCCCGGGTAGCGGCAGGCCATGCCGACGATGGCGATCGGGTCGTGACGGCCCTCGGTCGGCGACGGAGCGTCCGTCCCGGCGGCGCCCACCCCGACCCGGTCGCCGGCGAGGTCGAGCAGGGTGTCGACCAGGCCGGCGTCCCGGAGGCGGCGGGTCGGGATCGACCGCAGCGCCGCACGCAGGTCGGCCTCGGCACGGGACGCCTCACCGCTCGCGGCGGCCGTCCGCACCCCTAGTTCGGTGACGATGAGGTCCGCCACCGCCTCGGCGTTCGGGTGGTCGAAGGCAAGTGTCGCGGGCAGGCGCAGGCCGGTGAGGCTGTTGAGGCGGTTGCGCAGGTCGGTCGCGGCGAGGGAGTCGAAGCCGAGCTCCTGGAACGCACGGTCCGGCTCGATCGCGTCGCCCGACTCGTGGCCGAGCAGCCCGGCCACCCGGTCCCGGACGAGGTCCAGGACGATGCGCCGCTGCTCCGCCTCCGTCAGCCCGGCGAGGCGGCCCGCGAGGCCGCCGGCCGGCGCCGGGGCGTGCGCCGCCGTGCGGCGGGCGGCCGGAACGAGGGCACGCAGGAGCGCGGGGACCTCGTCGGTGCGGGCGCGCAGGGCGGCCGCGTCGACCCGGATCGGGACGACGGTGGGGCGCTCGCTGCGCAGACCGGCGGCGAACAGGGCCAGACCGGACTCCCGGGTGAGCGGTGGGACGCCCTGGGCGGCCATGCGGTTGCGGTTGAGCTCCAGGAGCTGCTCGCCGAGGCCGGCGCCGACGTCCCACAGGCCGTAGGCCATCGAGGTGGCGGGCAGGCCGGCGGCGTGGCGGTGGGCGGCGAGGGCGTCGAGGAAGACGTTCGCCGCCGCGTAGTTGCCCTGGCCCGCGGTCAGCACCAGGCCACCCGCGGAGGAGAACATCACGAAGGCGGTCAGGTCGAGATGACCGGTCAACTCGTGCAGGTACCAGGCGCCGTCGACCTTCGGCGCCAGGACGGCGTCCACGCGCTCGGGGGTCAGCGCGCCGACCAGGGCGTTGTCACCGACACCGGCGGCGTGGATCACGGCCGACAGGCCAGGGACCGCCTCGACGAGCGCCGCGACCGCGTCGCGGTCGGCCAGGTCACAGGCACGCACGTCAGCGACAGCCCCCAGGGCGGACAGCTCCGCCACCAGCTCCGCCGAACCAGGCGCCTCCGGGCCACGACGGCTCGTCAGCACCAGGCGGCGCACACCGCACTCGCCGACCAGGTACCGTGCCACGACCGCGCCCAGTCCGCCCGTGCCACCGGTGACCAGCACCGTGTCGTCCGCACCGACCGGCAACGGACCCTCCGGATACGGGAGACGCCCCAGCCGCGGAACACGAACGGCCCCGGCACGAACGGCCGCCTCCGGCTCAGCAGTGACGATCACCTCCCCGTCCGTGTCCAGCAGGGCGAACCGGCCCGGGTTCTCCGCCTGAGCCGCCCGCACCAGACCCCACACCGGAGCCTGCGCCAGATCCACCGCCTCGCCCTCACCCACCGCGACCGCACCCCGCGTCACGACCACCAGACGCGACGCCGCGAAACGCTCCTCCGCGAGCCAGGTCTGCAGGACTTCCAGTACGGCGTGGACGCTCGCGCGGACACCGCTCGGGATGTCCTCGGGGTCCGCGAAGGCACCGCAGTCGAGGACGACCACCTCGGGCGTCGGCTCCCCGGAGTTCGACACGTCCTCCCATCGAGCCCAGGTGCCCTCTGCGGCAGGCGCGTTCGACAGCTCCTCCCACTCGATCCCGTAGAGCGGGTCGACCGGGCCCAGCTGCTCCGCCGACACCGCCCGGCCGACCATCGAGGCCACCGTCAGCACCGGCCCGCCCGCAGGGTCGGCGAGGTCGAGCCGCAGCCCGCCGTCGCCGAGCCGGACGATCCGCACCCGCACCGCGGAGGCGCCGACGACGGACAGGGTCACGCCGGTCCACGCGAACGGGATCATCGTCTCCCGCCCGCCGGCGGCCAGGATCGCGGCGTGCATGGCCGCGTCGAGGAGCGCCGGGTGCACGCCGAAGCCCTCGGCCTCGACGCCCTCCGGCAGGGCGACCTCGGCGAACAGCTCGTCGCCGCGCCGCCAGGCCGCCCGCAGGCCCTGGAACACCGGTCCGTAGCGGAACCCCGTCTCGGCCATCCGCTCGTACGCACCCTCCACCGGCAGCGGCTCCGCGCCGACCGGCGGCCAGACGACAGCGTCGAACGCTCCGGCCTCGGGGGCTCCGGAAGCGGCCAGCGAGCCGGCCGCGTGCCGGACCCATCCGGCGTCCGGATCCCCGTCCGGCCGGGAGTGGATGGTGACCGCACGCCGGTCCGAGGCGTCCGGGCCACCGACCCGCACGTGCAGTTGGACGGCCCCGCGCTCGGGCAGCACCAGCGGTGCGGCCAGGGTCAGGTCCTCCACCAGCTCACAGCCCGCCTCGACGGCGGCACGTAGCGCGAGCTCGACCAGCGCCGCGCCCGGCACCAGGACGGTGTCCAGGACCTGGTGGTCGGCCAACCACGGGTGCGAGTCCAGCGACACCCGACCCGTGAGGAGGAAACCGTCGGTGTCGGACAGGTCGACCGCCGCGCCGAGCAGCGGGTGCTCGAAGGCGTCGACGCCGACCGCGCCCAGGTCGCCGAGCGGGGCCGTCGCGTCGAGCCAGTAACGGCGGCGCTGGAACGCGTAGGTGGGCAGGTCCACCGTCCGGGCTCCGGTGCCGGCGAAGAGGACGGACCAGTCCACCTCGGTCCCGGCCGTGTGCAGCCGGCCGAGCGCGCCGACCAGGCCCGCCTCCTCGTCGCGGTCCGCGTGCAGGGCGGGCACGACGCAGGTGCCGGCAGCGGTCGGGTCGTCCAGGACGCCCTGCACCAGGGCGGTGAGGACGGTGTCGGGGCCGAGTTCGAGGTAGCGGCGGACGCCGGCCTCGTGGAGCGTGCGGACGCCGTCGGCGAAGCGGACGGCCTCGCGGACGTGACGCACCCAGTAGTCGGGGGTCGTGACGTCGCTGTCCAGGGCACCGGTGAGGTTGGAGACCAACGGGATCGAAGGAGCGTGGTACGTCAGCCCGTCGAGGACCTCGCGGAAGTCCTCCAGCATCGGGTCCATCAACGGCGAGTGGAACGCGTGCGAGACGCGAAGCCGGGTCGAGCGGCGGTCGGCGAAGTGCGCCCCGATCGCCGAGACCGCCTCCTCCGCGCCCGAGACGACCACGGACGTCGGGCCGTTGACAGCGGCGATCGACGCCGAGTCGGACAGCAGAGGCAGAACTTCGTCCTCCGTCGCCCGCACGGCGAGCATCGCCCCGCCCGAAGGCAGCGCCTGCATCAGGCGGCCTCGGGCGGTCACCAGGGCGCAGGCGTCGGCCAGACTGAACACTCCGGCGACGTGAGCGGCAGCGACCTCACCGATCGAGTGCCCCGCCACGAACTCCGGTACCACACCCAACGATTCCAGCAGCCGGAACAACGCCACCTCGACCGCGAACAACCCGGCCTGGGCGTACTCCGTCCGGTTCAGCAACTCCGCATCCGAACCCCACACCACCTCACGCAAAGCCGGATCCAGCCCCGCGCACACCTCGTCGAAAGCCCGCGCGGACACCGGGAACCGGGCGTACAACTCCCGCCCCATCCCCAGCCGTTGCGAACCCTGACCGGAGAACAGGAACGCCGTCGCCCCGCCCGCCCGGGCGGACCCGGTGGCCGCACCCGGGGCGAGTTCGCCCCGGCTCAGCGCGTCCAGCCCGGCCAGCAGCTTGTCCCGGTCAGCGCCGAGCAGCACCGCCCGGTGCTCCAGCGCCGGACGCGTCGCGACCAGCGAGTGCGCGACGTCCAGAGCGTCGAGTTCCGGCCGCGTGCCGACGAAGGTCGCGAGCCGCTCGGCCTGCACCCGCAGGGCCTCCGGCGTCGCGGCGGCGAGCAGCCACGGCAGCGTGCCCAACTCCCGCCCGCCGGCGGTAGGTGCGGTGACGGACTCGGGGCCCTGCTCCACGATCACGTGGGCGTTGGTCCCGCTGATCCCGAAAGCGGACACGCCGGCCCGGCGCGGACGGCCGGTCACCGGCCAGTCCCGGGCCTCGGCCAGCAGCTCGACCGCGCCCTCCGACCACTCGACGTGCGGCGAGGGCCGGTCGATGTGCAACGACTTCGGCAGCACGCCGTGCTGCATCGCCAGCACCATCTTGATCACGCCCGCCACCCCGGCCGCCGCCTGCGCGTGCCCGATGTTCGACTTGATCGAGCCCAGCAGCAGCGGGAGTTCACGGTCCTGGCCGTACGTCGCGAGCAGTGCCTGGGCCTCGATCGGGTCGCCCAGCGTCGTCCCCGTCCCATGGGCCTCGACGGCGTCCACGTCCGCCGGGGACAGCCCGGCGCTCGCCAGCGCCTGGCGGATCACCCGCTGCTGGGACGGCCCGTTCGGCGCCGAGAAGCCGTTGCTCGCGCCGTCCTGGTTGACGGCCGTACCGCGGATCACCGCGAGCACCCGGTGGCCGTTCCGCTCCGCGTCGGACAGCCGCTCGACGAGCAGCACCCCGACCCCCTCCGACCAGCCGACGCCGTCCGCCGCGCCCGCGAACGCCTTGCACCGGCCGTCCGCGGACAGCCCCCGCTGCCGCGAGAACTCGATGAACATGCCCGGCGTCGACATCACCGTCGCGCCGCCCGCGAGGGCCAGCGAGCACTCCCCGGTGCGCAGCGCCTGGACCGCCAGGTGCAGGGCGACCAGGGACGAGGAACAAGCCGTGTCCACGGTCACCGCCGGGCCCTCCAGGCCCAGCGTGTAGGACACCCGGCCGGAGACGACACTGCCGCCGCTGGTACCCGAGGGGTTCGTGTTGAGCGCGTAGTCGTGGTACATGACGCCCGCGAAGACGCCCGTCCGGCTGCCGCGCAGGGAGAGTGGGTCGATGCCCGCCCGCTCCAGCGCCTCCCACGAGGTCTCCAGCAGGAGCCGCTGCTGCGGGTCCATGTAGAGGGCCTCACGCGGGGAGATCCCGAAGAATCCGGGGTCGAAGTCGCCGGCTTCGTGCAGGAAGCTGCCGTGACGGGTGTAGCTACGGCCCTCCTTGCCGGGCTCGGGGTCGTAGAGGTGCTCGATGTCCCAGCCGCGGTCGGTCGGCAGCCCGGTGACGGTGTCGACGCCGTCGGCCAGGAGCCGCCACAGCTCCTCGGGCGTGGTCGCGCCGCCGGGGTAGCGGCAGGCCATGCCGACGATCGCGATCGGCTCGTCGGCGGTGCGGGGGCGGACGGCGGCGCCGGTCGTCGGCGTCGTTACCGTGCCCGCGCCGGCCAGGGCGACGAGGTGCTCGGCGACGGCCCGGGCGTTCGGGAAGTCGAAGGCGAGCGTGGCGGGCAGGCGCAGGCCGGTGCGCTTGTTGAGGCGGTTGCGCAGGTCGGTCGCGGCGAGGGAGTCGAAGCCGAGCTCCTGGAACGCGCGCTCGGGCGCGATCGCCTCGGCGGAGGCGTGGCCGAGCACGGCGGCGACCTCCGCGCGCACGAGCTCCAGCGCCAGGCGCCGGCCCTCGCTCTCCCTCAGCCCGGCGAGGCGCCGGGCGAGCCCGGTCTCGGCCGCGCGGCCGCTCGCGGGCAGCTCGGCGCGCCTGCGCGGGGCGGCGAGGGCACGCAGGAGCGCGGGGACCTCGTCGGTGCGGGCCCGCAGGGCGGCGGCGTCGACCCGGATCGGGACGACGGCGGCGCGCCCGCTGCGCAGTCCGGCGGCGAACAGGGCGAGGCCGGTCGCGTGGTCGAGGACGGGGACGCCCTGGGTGGCCATCCGCGCCCGGTCGACGTCCGCGAGGTCGCGGCCGAGGCCGGCGCCGACGTCCCAGAGGCCGTAGGCCAGCGAGGTGGCGGGCAGGCCGGCGGCGTGGCGGTGGGCGGCGAGGGCGTCGAGGAAGACGTTCGCCGCCGCGTAGTTGCCCTGACCGGCGGTCAGCACCAGGCCACCCGCGGAGGAGAAGAGGACGAACGCGGCCAGGTCGAGGTGGCTCGTGAGCTCGTGAAGGAACCACGCACCATCGGCCTTCGGGGCCAGGACCGCATCCATCCGGGCCGGGGTCAGCGCACCCACCAGACCGTTGCCACCCACACCCGCGGCATGGATCACTGCGGACAGGTCCGGAATCGCACCGACCAGCGCCGCCACCGCCTCCCGGTCCGCCATGTCACACGCCCGGACCTCGACGGCAGCACCGAGGGCGGACAGCTCCGCCACCAGCTCCACCGCACCCGGCGCTGCCGAACCACGACGGCTCGTCAGCACCAGGCGACGCACGCCGCACTCGACCACCAGGCAGCGGGCCACCACAGCCCCCAGACCACCCGTACCACCGGTGATCAGCACCGTGTCATCCGCACCGACCGGCAACGGACCCTCCGGCTGCGCCAGCCGGACCAGCCGCGGGACAAGGACGGCCGCGCCGCGGACGGCCGACTCCGGCTCGGCGGTGACGATCACCTCGCCGTCCGTGTCCAGCAGACCGAACCGACCCGGGTTCTCCGCCTGAGCCGCCCGCACCAGGCCCCACACCGGAGCCTGCGCCAGATCCGCGACCGAGCCCGCACCCACGGCCACCGCGCCCCGCGTCACGACCACCAGACGCGACGCCGCGAACCGCTCCTCCGCCAACCACGCCTGCACCACGCGCAGCACGTGCCGTGTCACCTCGCGCACGGCCGCCGGAACGTCGTCGTCCGGGGCGGGCACGGCCGCGCAGTCCAGGACGACGGTCTCGGGAGCCGGGCCCTCGGCGGGCAGGGCGTCCCAGGGCGTCCACCCCGCGCCCGCGTCCGGGGCGGCCGGCAGCTCCGACCACTCGACCGCGTAGAGCGGGTCGGTCGAGCCCAGCTGCTCCGCCGAGACGGCCCGGCCCTTCACGGAGGCCACCGTCAGCACCGGTTCACCCGCCGGATCGGCGAGGTCGAGCCGCAGCCCGCCACCGTCGAGCCGGAGCAGCCGCACCCGCACGGCCGACGCGCCGACGGCGCGCAGCGCGGCACCGGTCCACGCGAACGGGACCACGGTGTCATCGCTCCCGGCGTCCACGATGGCGACGTGCATGGCCGCGTCGAGGAGCGCCGGGTGCACGCCGAAGCCCTCGGCCTCGACGCCCTCCGGCAGCGCGACCTCGGCGAACAGCTCGTCACCGCGCCGCCAGGCCGCCCGCAGGCCCTGGAACACCGGACCGTAGCCGAACCCGGCCTCGGCCATCCGCTCGTACGCACCCTCCACCGGCAACGGCTCCGCGCCGGCCGGCGGCCACACCTCGAAGGCCTCCGTTGCCACCGCTCCGCCGACGGCCAACGAACCGGCCGCGTGCCGGACCCACCCGGCATCCGGATCCCCGTCCGGCCGGGAGTGGATCGTGAGCTCGCGGCTCCCGCCGGCGTCCGGCGTTCCCACACGGAGCTGGAGCTGGAGCGCCCCCTGCTCGGGCAGCACCAGCGGCGCGGCCAGGGTCAGTTCCTCCACCTGATCGCAGCCCACCTCGGCGGCGGCGCGCAGCGCGAGGTCGAGCAGACCGGCGCCGGGGACCAGAACCGCGCCCTGGACGGTGTGGTCGGCCAGCCACGGGAAGGCGGCTGTCGACAGGCGTCCGCTGAGCACCAGCCCGTCCTCGTCGGCCAGGTCGACGGCGGCGCCGAGCATCGGGTGCGTGGTAGCACCGAGGCCGGCGGAGCGGACGTCACCGCCGCGGGCGGCCAGGGGCGCGGGCCAGAAGCGGCTGCGCTGGAAGGCGTACGTCGGCAGGTCGACGGGCCGGGCGCCGGTGCCGGCGAACAGCGCGGCCCAGTCCACCCTGCCGCCGTGGACGTGGAGGCGGGCGAGGGCGTCGACGAGGGTGCGCTCCTCGGCCCGGTTGCGGCGCAGCGCCGGAATGGCCTCGGTGTTCGCGTCCTCGGGCAGGGCGCTCGTGGTGAGGGCGGTGAGGACGGTGTCGGGGCCGAGTTCGAGGTAGCGGCGGACGCCGGCCTCGTGGAGCGTGCGGACGCCGTCGGCGAAGCGGACGGCCTCGCGGACGTGGCGCACCCAGTAGTCGGGCCCCTGGACACCTTCGGCCAGCGTGCCCGTCAGGTTGGAGACCAACGGGATCGACGGCGCGTGGTACGTCAGCCCGTCGAGGACCTCGCGGAAGTCCGCCAGCATCGGGTCCATCAGGGGCGAGTGGAAGGCGTGGGACACCCGCAGGCGGGTCGTCCGGCGGTCGGCGAAGTGAGCCTCGATCGCCGCGACCGCGTCCTCGGCGCCCGAGACGACCACGGATGTCGGGCCGTTGATCGCGGCGATCGACACGCAGTCGGACAGCAGCGGCAGGACTTCGTCCTCCGTCGCCTCCACGGCGAGCATCGCCCCGCCGGAAGGCAGCGCCTGCATCAGCCGGCCTCGGGCGGTCACCAGGGTGCCGGCGTCGGCCAGACTGAACACCCCGGCGACGTGAGCGGCAGCGACCTCACCGATCGAGTGCCCCGCCACGAACTCCGCCCGCACGCCCAGCGACTCTACGAGGCGGTAGAGCGCCACCTCGACGGCGAACAACCCGGCCTGGGCGTGCTCCGTCCGGTTCAGCAACTCCGCGTCCGAACCCCACACCACCTCACGCAAAGCCGGATCCAGCCCCGCGCACACCTCGTCGAAAGCCCGCGCGAACACCGGGAACCGGGCGTACAACTCCCGCCCCATCCCCAGCCGTTGCGATCCCTGACCGGAGAACAGGAACGCCGTCCTGCCGTCGGCCGCCGTGCCCCGGGCCACCTCGACGCCGTCGACGACCACTGCCCGGTGCGGGAAGAGCGACCTCCCGGCCAGGGCGAACGCCACATCGACAGCGGGAAGTTCGTCGAGCTCCGCCAGCCGCGCGAGCTGCGCGTCCAGCGCCGCTTCGGACTTGGCGGACACCACCCAGGGCATCGCCCCGGCCGTCTCCGCAGTATCCCGCGTCACCTCGGGCTCGGCCTGCTCCAGGATCACGTGCGCGTTGGTGCCGCTGATCCCGAAGGACGACACGCCCGCGCGGCGCGGGTGGCCGGTGGCCGGCCACTCGGTGCGCTCGGTGAGCAACTCGACCGCGCCGGCCGTCCAGTCGACGTGCGAGGAGGGCGCGTCCACGTGCAGGGTGCGCGGCAGCAGGCCGTGCTGCATCGCGAGCACCATCTTGATGACGCCCGCGACGCCGGCCGCCGCCTGGGAGTGGCCGATGTTCGACTTGATCGAGCCCAACAGAAGCGGCAGTTCACGGTCCTGGCCGTACGTCGCGAGGAGCGCCTGGGCCTCGATCGGGTCGCCCAGCGTCGTCCCCGTGCCGTGCGCCTCGACGGCGTCCACATCGGCCGTCGAGAGCCCGGCGCTCGCCAGCGCCTGCCGGATCACCCGCTGCTGCGACGGGCCGTTCGGCGCCGTCAAACCGTTGGAGGCACCGTCCTGGTTGACGGCGCTCCCCCGCACAGCTGCCAGCACTCGATGGCCGTTCCGGCGGGCGTCCGACAGGCGCTCCAGCACCACCATGCCGACGCCCTCGCCCCAGCCGACGCCGTCCGCCGCGTCCGCGAACGAACGGCACCGGCCGTCGGCCGAAAGGCCGCCCTGGCGCGAGAACTCCACGAAGGTGTTCGGCGTCGACATCACCGTGACGCCACCAGCCAGCGCCAGCGAGCACTCACCGCCCCGCAGCGCCTGCGCCGCCAGGTGCATCGCCACCAGCGACGACGAGCACGCCGTGTCCACCGTCATCGCCGGACCCTCCAGGCCCAGCGTGTAGGAGACGCGGCCCGAGGCCACGCTTCCCGCGCTGCCACTGCCCTGGTAGCCCTCGAACTCGCCACCCCCCAACAGGCTCGCGTAGTCCGCGTACATCACACCCGCGAACACGCCCGTCCGGCTGCCGCGCAGCGACACCGGGTCGATGCCCGCCCGCTCGAAGGCCTCCCAGGAGGTCTCCAGCAACAGGCGCTGCTGCGCGTCCGTCGCCAGCGCCTCGCGCGGGCTCATCCCGAAGAACTCGTGGTCGAACTCGCCTGCGGTGTGCAGGAATCCACCGGAGCGCGTGTAGGACGTCCCGATGTGCTCCGGGTCCGGGTCGTAGAGGGTCTCGACGTCCCAGCCACGGTTCGTCGGGAAGCCGGAGACCGCGTCGACGCCGTCGGCCACCAGCCGCCACAGGTCCTCCGGCGACTCGACGCCGCCCGGGTAGCGGCAGGCCATGCCGACGATCACGATCGGGTCGTCCGTCGACGCCGGCAGCGCCTCGGGGGCGTGGACGACGCTCTCGGCGCCGAACAGGCCCTCCAGCAGGAAGTCGGCCAGGACACTCGCCGTCGGGTAGTCGAAGACGACGGTGGCCGGGAGCTGGAGACCGGTCACGGTCCGCAGCCGGTTGCGCAGCTCGACCGCCGTCAGCGAGTCGAAGCCGAGGTCCTGGAACGCCTTCGACGGGTCGACCGCCGAGCCGGCCTCGTGGCCGAGCACGAGGGCGATCTGGTCGCGCACCAGGTCCAGGACGGTCGCCCGGCGCTCGTCGGCTCCCAGGCCCGACAACCGCTGTGCCAGGCCGGCCGACACGGCCGAACCGGCGACGACGGCACGCCGCACCCGGCTCCGCACCAGGCCGCGCAGCAGCGCGGGCACCTCGCCGTGCGCGGCCACCGCCGCGAGGTCGAGGCGGACCGGCAGCACGGCCGGGTGGCCGGCGGCGAGCGCCGTGTCCAAGAGCGCGACGCCCTGGTCCGGGGCGATGGCCGGGAGGCCGAGCCGGGCGATGCGTTCGGCCTCGGCGGCGGTGAGGGTGCCGGTCATGCCGGCTACGTCCGACCACGGCCCCCAGGCGAGGGAGACGGCGGGGAGACCTTGCGAGCGGCGGTGGACGGCCAGGGCGTCCAGGTAGGCGTTGCCCGCCGCGTAGGCGGCCTGCCCGGCGCTGCCGAACGTACCGGCCATCGACGAGAACAGGACGAACGCGTCGACGTTCGTGGCGGCGCGGTGCAGGTTCCACGCCGCATCCGCCTTCGGACGCAGGACGGCGGAGACCCGCTCGGCGGTCAGCGAGCCGATCACACCGTCGTCGAGCACGCCGGCCGTGTGGACGACGGCCCGGATGTCGTGACGCGCGAACAGCTCGGCCACAACGGCCTCGTCGGCCACGTCACAGGCCTCGACAACCGCTCCTGCGCCCAGCTCCGCCAGCAGTTCCCCGACACCCTCGGCATCCGCACCGCGACGGCTCACCAGCACCAGGTCGCGCACACCGTGCTCGGCCACCAGGTGCCGGGCCACGACCCGGCCCAGACCGCCCGTACCGCCGGTGATCAGGACCGCACCCTCACTCGGCCACGCCACCGCATCCGCCACTGCTTCCGTACGGACCAGGCGCGCCGCAAGGACCTCACCGTCGCGGACGAGCAGCTGCGGCTCGTCCGATCCCAAGGCCTCGGAGGGCAGTTCCTCCGAGCCCGCCAGATCCACCAACCCGAAGCGGCCCGGCTCCTCGGTGATCGCCGAGCGGAGAAGACCCCACGCCGCAGCGCCCGGCAGGTCCTCACCCGCCACCACACCACGGGACACGAACACCAGCCGCGACCCGGCGAAACGCTCCTCCGCCAGCCAACCCTGCACCAACTCCAGCACGCGGGCCGTCCCCGCGTGCACCTCGTCGACGGCAGTCTCGATCACCACCACCGGCGGAACGGCCTCCGGCACCTCCGCCAACGACCCGACCACCACGAACTCCGGCGCGACGGACACCTTCACCGGCACCCAGTCCACCCGGAACAACGCGTCCCGAGCCGCCACCGACTCCCCGCCCGCCACCGCGCGCACGACCAGCGACCCCACGGACGCCACCGGCAGGCCCTCGGTATCGGCGATCACGAGCGACACCCCGCCGCCCGCCACCGGCGTCAGCCGCACCCGGACCGCCGATGCGCCGGACGCGTGCAACGCCACGTTCTCCCACCCGAACGGCACACCGCGCTCGTCGGACCCGGTGAGCGCGAACGCGTGGAGGCACGCGTCGAAGAGCGCCGGGTGCAGGCCGTAGCCCGCACCCTCCGTGCCCTCCGGCAGGGTGACCTCCGCGAAGACCTCGTCCCCGCGCCGCCAGGCCGCACCGAGCCCCCGGAACGCCGGGCCGTACCCGAACCCGGCCTCCGCCAGGCCCTCGTACAGCCCGGTCAGGTCGACCGCCTCGGCCCCCGCCGGCGGCCACACGGCCGCCTCGAACGGTGCGGGCGTCGCGCCCGTCCCCAGCAGACCGGTCGCATGCAGGGTCCAGTCCGTCCCGTCCGCGTCGTCCGGCCGGCCGTGCACGGTGAGCGCGCGGCGCCCGGCCGCGTCCGGCTCACCGACCCACACCTGCACGCGCACGCCGCCCCGCTCGGGCAGGACCAGCGGCGCGGCCAGCGTCAGCTCCTCGACCAGGTCGCAGCCGACCTCGTCCCCGGCGCGCACGGCCAGCTCGACCAGCGCCGTGCCCGGCACCAGGACCGAACCCATGACCACGTGGTCCGCGAGCCACCCGTGCGACCCGGCCGACAACCGGCCGGTGAACAGGTAGCCGTCCGTGTTGACGAGCTCGACGGCCGCGCCGAGCAGCGGGTGCTCGGCCGCACCGAGTCCCGCGAGCCGGACGTCGCCACCGCGCGCGAGGGTGACGGCTGGCCAGTAGTGCCGGTGCTGGAACGCATAGGTGGGCACGTTGGCAGAGCGCGCGCCGGTCCCGGCGAAGAGGGCGGGCCAGTCGACTCGCGCGCCGGTGACGTGCAGGCGGGCGAGGGCGGTCAGGACGCTGGTGTCCTCGTCCTGGTCCTTGCGGAGGACCGAGGCCAGCACGGCCTCGTCGGACAGGGAGGAGGCCGCCAGAGCCGTCAGGACACCGTCGGGGCCGAGCTCCAGGAAACGCGTCACGCCCGCCGCCTCCAGCGTGCGGATCCCGTCGGCGAAGCGGACGGCCTCGCGGACGTGGCGCACCCAGTAGTCGGGGGTCGTGAAGTCGCTGTCCAAGGCGCCGGTGAGGTTGGAGACCAGCGGGATCGAAGGGGCCTGGTAGGTCAGGCCGTTCAGGACCTCGCGGAAGTCCGCCAGCATCGGGTCCATCAAGGGCGAGTGGAAGGCGTGGGAGACGCGAAGGCGGGTCGTCCGGCGGTCGGCGAAGTGCGCCTCGATCCGCGAGACGGCCTCCTCCGCGCCCGAGACGACCACGGACGTCGGGCCGTTGACGGCCGCGATCGACACCAACTCACCCAGCAACGGAAGGACTTCGTCCTCCGTCGCCTGCACGGCCAGCATCGCACCGCCCTCCGGCAGCGCCTGCATCAAACGGCCCCGCGCACGCACCAGCGCGCAGGCGTCCTCCAGCGAGAACACCCCGGCGACGTGCGCCGCCGCCACCTCACCGATCGAGTGTCCGGCCACGAACTCCGGTACCACACCCAACGATTCCAGCAGGCGGAACAACGCCACCTCGACCGCGAACAACCCCGCCTGGGCATGCTCCGTCTGATTCAGCAGCTCCGCATCGTCACCCCACACCACGTCCCGGACAGAAAGCTCCAGCGCGTCGCACACCTCGTCGAAAGCCGACGCGAACACCGGGAACCGGGCATACAACTCCCGCCCCATCCCCAACCGCTGCGACCCCTGCCCCGAGAACAGGAACGCCGTCCCGCCGTCGGCCGCGACTCCCCGGGCCACCTCGACGCCGTCCACGAGCACCGCCCGGTGCGGGAAGACCGTCCGCCCGGCCAGCGTGAACGCCACATCGACCGCCGGAAGTTCACCAATCCCGGCCAGTCGTGCCACCTGCCCGTCCAGCGCAGCCTCGGACCTCGCGGACACCACCCAGGGCATCGCCCCCGCCGCCTCCGCAGTATCCCGCGTCACCTCGGGCTCGCCCTGCTCCAGGATCACGTGCGCGTTGGTCCCGCTGATCCCGAAGGACGACACGCCCGCCCGGCGCGGACGGCCGGCCTCCGGCCACTCCTGGGCCTCGGCCAGCAGTTCCACCGCGCCGGCCGTCCAGTCGACGTGCGAGGAGGGCGCGTCCACGTGCAGCGTGCGCGGCAGCAGGCCGTGCTGCATCGCCAGCACCATCTTGATCACGCCCGCCACCCCGGCCGCCGCCTGCGCGTGCCCGATGTTCGACTTGATCGAGCCCAACAGCAGCGGCAGTTCACGGTCCTGGCCGTACGTCGCGAGCAGCGCCTGGGCCTCGATCGGGTCGCCCAGCGTCGTCCCCGTGCCGTGCGCCTCGACGGCGTCCACATCGGCCGTCGAGAGCCCGGCGCTCGCCAGCGCCTGCCGGATCACCCGCTGCTGCGACGGGCCGTTCGGCGCCGTCAAACCGTTGGACGCGCCGTCCTGGTTCACGGCCGAGCCGCGCAGGACCGCCAGTACCCGGTGCCCGTTCCGCCGGGCGTCCGACAGGCGCTCCAGCACCACGACGCCGACGCCCTCGCCCCAGCCCACGCCGTCCGCCGCGTCCGCGAACGAACGGCACCGGCCGTCGGCCGAAAGGCCGCCCTGGCGCGAGAACTCCACGAAGGTGTTCGGCGTCGACATCACCGTGACGCCACCAGCCAGCGCCAGCGAGCACTCACCGCTGCGCAGCGCCTGCGCCGCCAGGTGCATCGCCACCAGCGACGACGAGCACGCCGTGTCCACCGTCACCGCCGGCCCCTCGAAGCCGAAGGTGTAGGACACCCGGCCGGAGGCGACGCTGGGGGCGCTGCCGTTGCCCCGGAAGCCCTCGAACTCCTCGCCGTCCAGCAGCGAGCGGTAGTCGGTGTACATGATGCCCGCGAAGACGCCCGTCCGGCTGCCGCGCAGCGACACCGGGTCGATGCCGGCCCGCTCGAAGGCCTCCCACGAGGTCTCCAGCAGCAGGCGCTGCTGCGCGTCGGTGGCCAGCGCCTCGCGCGGGCTCATCCCGAAGAACTCGGGGTCGAACTCCCCGGCGTCGTGCAGGAACGCGCCGCGCCGGGTGTAGGACGTGCCGGGGACGGACCGGTCCTCGCTGTGGAGCGAGTCGAGGTCCCAGCCGCGGTTCACCGGGAAGTCGGACACCGCGTCGACGCCGTCGGCCACCAGCCGCCACAGGTCCTCCGGCGACTCGACGCCGCCCGGGTAGCGGCAGGCCATGCCCACGATGACCACCGGGTCGTCCGACAGGACCGGGAGCGCGGCCGGGAGTTCGTCGGCCTCCTCGGCGCCGAACAGGCCCTCCAGGACGAAGCCGGCCAGCGCGTTGGCCGTCGGGTAGTCGAACACCACCGTGGCCGGAAGCTGGAGACCGGTCGCCGACCGCAGCCGGTTGCGCAGTTCGACCGCCGTCAGCGAGTCGAAGCCGAGGTCCTGGAACGCCCGCGACGGGTCGACGACCGAGCCGCCCTCGTGCCCGAGGACTGCGGCGATCCGGTCGCGTACGAGCTCCAGGACGGTCGCCCGCCGCTCGGCCTCGCCCAGGCCGAACAGCCGCTGCGCCAGACCGGCCGAAGCGGCCGAACCCGCGACCACCGCGCGCCGGACCCGTCCGCGCACCAGTCCGCGCAGCAGGGCGGGCACCGAGTCCTGGGCCCGCAGCGCCGCGAGGTCCAGCCGGACCGGCAGGATCGCGGGCTCGCCCGCCGCGAGCGAGGCGTCGAACAGCGCAGCGCCGTCGGCCGGGGTGAGCTCCGGCATGCCCGAGCGGGCGATCCGGAGCAGGTCGACCTCGGCAAGCGTGCCGATCATGCCGCCGTCGCGGGTCCACGGGCCCCAGGCCTGCGAGACGGCGGGCAGGCCGAGCGAGCGGCGGTGGACGGCCAGGGCGTCCAGGTAGGCGTTGCCCGCCGCGTAGCCGGCCTGGCCCGGGCCACCGAAGACGCCGGAGACGGAGGAGAACAGGACGAAGGCCGCCAACTCCCGGTCCTTCGTGGCCTCGTGCAGGTTCCAGGCGGCGTCCGTCTTCGGACGCAGGACGGCGGAGACCCGCTCGGCGGTCAGGGAGCCGATGACGCCGTCGTCGAGCACGCCGGCCGTGTGGACGACGGCGCGGATCTCGTACCGGGCGAAGAGGTCGGCGACGGCGGCCGGATCGGCCACGTCGCAGGCCTCGACGGTCGCTCCTGCGCCCAGCTCCGCCAGCAGCGCGTCGACGCCCTCGGCGTCCGCACCACGGCGGCTCACCAGCAGCAGGTCGCGCACGCCGTGCTCGACGGCCAGGTGCCGGGCGATGACCCGGCCCAGACCGCCCGTACCGCCGGTGATCAGGACCGTACCCTCGCCGGCCCATCCGACCGATTCGCCCGTCGGCTCTGCGCGCACGAGCCTCGCCGCGAGGACCTCGCCGTCCCGGACGAGGAGCTGCGGCTCGTCCAATCCCAGGGCCTCGGAGGGCAGTTCCTCCGAGCCCGCCAGATCCACCAACCCGAAGCGGCCCGGCTCCTCCGACATCGCCGACCGCACCAGACCCCACACCGCAGCACCCGGCAGGTCCTCACCCGCCACCACACCACGCGTCACGAACACCAGCCGCGACCCGGCGAAACGCTCCTCCGCCAGCCAGCCCTGCACCAGCTCCAGCACGCGGGCCGTCCCCGCGTGCACCTCGTCGACGGCAGTCTCGATCACCACCACCGGCGGAACGGCCTCCGGCACCTCCGCCAACGACCCGACCACCACGAACTCCGGCGCAACGGAAGCCTTCACCGGCACCCAGTCCACCCGGAACAGCCCGTCCCGGGCCGCCACCGACTCCCCGCCCGCCACCGCGCGCAGGGCGAGCGACCCCACGGACGCCACCGGCAGGCCCTCGGCGTCGGCGACGGCCACCGCGACGGACTCCTCGCCGGTCCGGGTCACGCGCACGCGCACCGAGGACGCGCCGGAGGCGTGCAGCGACACGTCCTCCCACGAGAACGGCACGACGCCGTGCGGCAACCCGTTGACGGCCGTGACGTGCAGGGCGGCGTCGAGCAGCGCCGGGTGCAGGCCGTAGCCCGTGCCCTCGGTGCCCTCCGGCAGGGCGACGTCGGCGAAGACCTCGTCCCCGCGCCGCCAGGCCGCCCGCAGGCCCTGGAACACCGGACCGTACGCGTAGCCGCCCTCGGCCATGCCCTCGTACAGCCCGGTGAGGTCGACAGCCTCCGCTCCGGCCGGCGGCCACACGGACGTGTCGAACGCGGTGCGCGTCTCCCCCACGGCCAGGACGCCGGTCGCGTGCTGGTCCCAGGCGCGGCCGTCGGCGCCTTCGGGCCGGGAGGCGATCGTGAAGGTGCGCCGGCCGGTCTCGTCGGTCGCGCCGACGCGCAGCTGCAGTTGGACGCCCTGGTGCTCGGGCAGGACGAGCGGCGCGGCCAGGGTGAGTTCCTCGACGCGGTCGCAGCCGGCCTCGTCCCCGGCGCGGACGGCCAGTTCGAGGAACGCGGTGCCGGGCAGCAGAACGTTGCCGCGCACGACGTGGTCGGCGAGCCAGGGGTGCGACTGCCGGGAGAGCCGGGAGGTGAACAACAGGCCGTCGTCGTCCGAGAGTTCGAGTGAGGCGGAGAGCAGCGGGTGGTCGGCGGTGTCAAGGCCCGCGGCGCCGAGGTCACCGGCGGTCGTGGCGGCCGTGACGGGCCAGTAGCGGCGGCGCTGGAAGGCGTAGGTCGGCAGGTCGACCGGGCGGACGGCAGTGCCGGCGAAGAGGGCGGGCCAGTCGACTCGCGCGCCGGTGACGTGCAGGCGGGCGAGGGCGGTCAGGACGCTCGTGTCCTCGTCCTGGTCCTTGCGGAGGACCGAGGCGAGCACGGCCTCGTCGGACAGAGAGGAGGCCGCCAGAGCCGTCAGGACACCGTCGGGGCCGAGCTCCAGGAAACGCGTCACGCCCGCCGCCTCCAGCGTGCGGACCCCGTCGGCGAAGCGGACGGCCTCGCGGACGTGGCGCACCCAGTACTCGGGAGTCGTGAGGTCGCCATCCAGGGCGCCGGTCAGGTTGGAGACCAGCGGGATCGAAGGGGCCTGGTAGGTCAGGCCGTTCAGGACCTCGCGGAAGTCCTCCAGCATCGGGTCCATCAGCGGCGAGTGGAACGCGTGCGAGACCCGCAGCCGCGTGGTCCGGCGGTCGGCAAAGTGCGCCTCGATCGCCGAGACCGCCTCCTCCGCCCCCGAGACGACCACGGACGTCGGGCCGTTGACGGCCGCGATCGAGACCAACTCGCCCAGCAACGGCAGGACTTCGCCCTCCCTCGCCTGCACGGCCAGCATCGCACCGCCCTCCGGCAGCGCCTGCATCAAACGACCCCGCGCACGCACCAGCGCGCACGCGTCCGCCAGCGAGAACACCCCCGCCACATGTGCCGCCGCGACCTCCCCGATCGAGTGCCCCGCCACGAACTCCGGTACCACACCCAACGATTCCAGCAGCCGGAACAACGCCACCTCGACCGCGAACAACCCCGCCTGGGCATGCTCCGTCCGGTTCAGCAGCTCCGCATCGTCACCCCACACCACGTCCCGCAGAGCGGGATCCAGCTCCGCGCACACGGCATCGAACGCCGACGCGAACACCGGGAACCGGGCGTACAACTCCCGCCCCATCCCCAACCGCTGCGACCCCTGCCCCGAGAACAGGAACGCCGTCCCGCCACCCCGGACCGCGCCCTCGACGACTCCGCCCGAGCCCGCCGCCAGCGCGTCGAGCCCGCGCAGCAGCGCGTCCCGGTCCGAACCGACCACCACGGCCCGGTGGGTGAGCATCGACCGGCTCGTGGCCAGCGCCGCCGCGACGTCCGCGGCCGGCAGGCCCGTCGCGGCCTCGCGCAGTCGGGCGGCCTGGGCGCGCAGCGCCTCCGGCGTCCGGCCGCTGAGCACCCACGGCACGACGGCCGGCGCCGGAGCGGCTTCCGCGGGCTCCTCCGCGACGAACTCGTCCGCCTGCTCCAGGACCACGTGCGCGTTGGTCCCGCTGATTCCGAACGCCGAGACTCCCGCCCGGCGCGGACGGCCGGTCTCCGGCCAGTCCCGGGCCTCCGTCAGCAGCTCGACGGCGCCCGCCGTCCAGTCGACGTGCGAGGACGGCTCGTCGACGTGCAGGGTGGCCGGCAGCAGGCCGGCGCGCAGCGCCATGACGGTCTTGATCACGCCCGCGACCCCGGCCGCCGCCTGCGCGTGGCCGATGTTCGACTTGACGCCGCCGAGGTAGAGCGGCCGGTCGGCGGGCCGGTCCTGCCCGTAGGTGGCGAGCAGGGCCTGGGCCTCGATCGGGTCGCCGAGGGTCGTGCCGGTGCCGTGGGCCTCGACGGCGTCGACCTGGTCGGGGGTGAGGCGGGCGTTGGCGAGCGCGGCCTGGATGACGCGCTGCTGCGAGGGGCCGTTGGGCGCGGTCAGGCGGCTGCTCGCGCCGTCCTGGTTGACGGCGGTGCCCCGGACGACGGCGAGGACCTCGTGCCCCAGGCGCCGGGCGTCCGAGAGCCGCTCGACCAGCAGGACGCCGACGCCCTCGGCCCACGAAGTGCCGTCCGCGCCCTCCGCGAAGGGCTTGCAGCGGCCGTCGGGGGCCAGGCCGCGCTGGCGGGAGAACTCGGTGAACAGGCGGGTGGTCGGCATGACGGCGACGCCGCCGGCGACGGCCATCGAGCACTCGCCGGCGCGCAGCGCGCGGACCGCGAGGTGGAGGGCGACGAGGGCGGAGGAGCACGCGGTGTCGACGGTGACGGCCGGGCCCTCCAGCCCGAGGGTGTAGGCGATGCGGCCGGACAGGACGCTGACGGCGCCGCCGGTGAGGAGGTGGCCCTCGGTCTCCTCGCTCTGACGGGCGAGGGAGCCGTAGTCGGTGTCGGCGCCGCCGATGAACACGCCGGTGTCGCTGCCGCGCAGGGCGGCGGGGGCGATGCGGGCGCGCTCGACGGCCTCCCAGGCGGACTCGAGGAGGAGGCGCTGCTGGGGGTCCATGGCGAGGGCCTCGCGCGGGGCGATGCCGAACAGCTCGGCGTCGAAGTCGGCGACGCCGGCGAGGAAGCCGCCGTGGCGCACGTAGCTCTTGCCGGGGGTGCCCGGGGTGGGGTCGTAGAGGTTCCCGGTGTCCCAGCCGCGGTCCTCGGGGAGCTCGCCGATGGCGTCCGCACCGTCGGCGACGAGCCGCCAGAGGTCCTCCGGGGTGCGGACGCCGCCGGGGTAGCGGCAGGCCATCCCGATGATCGCGATCGGCTCGGCGTCCCTCGCCTCGACGGACTCCAGGCGCTGCTTCGTGCGCCGCAGGTCCGCGGTGACCTTCTTGAGGTAGTCGCGGAGCTTGTCCTCGGAGGTGCTGGCCATGGGTGGGAAACCTCGCAGTTCGGAAGGGTGGTACGGGTCCGTGGGACGGCCCCGGGGCGCGCCGGCCCCGGGGCGGTCCTCAGGCGAGTCCGAGTTCGCGGTCGATCAGGTCGAACATCTCGTCGTCCGTGGTGCCGTCGAGCGCGTCGTCCGGCCCGTCGGCGGCCGCGGGCGACTCCGCGGCCTCGCCGTCGAGCCGCCACTGGAGGCTCTTGAGGCGGGCGAGGAGGCGGGTGCGGGAGTCGGCGTCCAGTTCGGTGGCGCCGAGCGCGCTCTCCAGCTCGTCGAGTTCGGCGAAGACGGGCCGGGCGGCGGGTGCCGCGGTGCCGGTGGGCGCGCCGACCAGGTCGCGCAGGCGTCCGGCCAGGGCGGTGGGCGACGGGTGGTCGAAGATCGTCGTGGTGGGCAGCCGCAGGCCGAATTCGGCGTTGAGGCGGTTGCGCAGCTCGACGGCGGTCAGGGAGGACATGCCGAGGTCGAGGAAGCCGCGCTCGGGTTCGACGGCCTCGGGCGAGCCGTGGCCGAGGACGGCGGCGAGGTGGCCGACGACGACGTCCAGCAGCAGCTTCTCCTGCTGGGCGGCGGCGAGGCCGGGCAGCCGGTCGAGCACTCCTCGGTCGCCGGTCGCCCGGCTCCCGGCCGGCCCCGCGGCGGTGCGCCGGGCGGTGGCGGGGCGGGGCGCGAGTTCGGCGAACAGTGGCGGGGCCCCGGCGGTGGCGAGGGCGTGCCGGTCGAGCCGGATCGGGGCCAGGTGCGGTCGGTCCACACCGCTCGCGGCGTCGAGCAGGGCGAGGCCCTGGACGGCCGTGAGCGGCAGCATGCCGGAGCGCGCGAAGCGGGCGATGTCCACGGCGTCCAGGGTGGACGTCATTCCACTCGATTCTCCCCAGTATCCCCACGCGAGGGAGACGGCCGGGCGGCCTTCGGCCCGGCGGCGGTGGGCGAGGGCGTCGAGGAAGGCGTTGGCGGCGGCGTAGTTGGCCTGGCCGGGGCCGCCGGCCGTGGCGGCGAAGGAGGAGAACAGGACGAACGCGGAGAGGTCCAGGCTCCGGGTCGCATCGTGGAGGTTCCACCCGGCGTCCACCTTGGGGCGCAGCACCTCGGTGATCTGCTCGTCCGTCAGGCCTTCGAGCAGGCCGTCGCGCAGGACGCCGGCGGCGTGGACGACGCCGGTGAGCGGGTGCTCGGCGGGGATGGTGGCGAGGAGCGCGTCGAGGGCGGCGCGGTCGGCGGTGTCGCAGGCGGCGACGCGGACGTCGGCGCCGAGGGCCGCGAGCTCGGCGAGGAGCTCGGCGGCGCCGGGGGCGTCGGGGCCGCGGCGGCCGGTGAGCAGGAGGTGGCGGATGCCGTGGTCGGTGACGAGGTGGCGGGCGACGAGGGCGCCGAGGGTGCCGGTGCCGCCGGTGATCAGGACGGTGCCGGCCGGATTCCAGGACCAGGCCCGGTCGTCCTCGCCGCCCGGCACCGGGCGCAGCCGGGGAGCCGTCACGGCGCCGGCGCGGACGGCCAGGCGCGGCTCGTCGGGGACGGCGAGGGCGGTGGGCAGGGCGGCGGTGGAGGCCGGGTCGTCGTCGAGGTCGAGGAGGAGGAAGCGGCCGGGGTTCTCGGACTGGGCGGAGCGGGCGAGGCCGTGGGCGGCCGCCTGGGCGAGGACGGTGGCGTCGGTGGCGGGGGCCGCGGTCTCGGCGCCGTGGGTGAGCAGGGCGAGGCGGGCGTCGGCGAGCCGGGGTTCGGCGAGCCAGGCGAGGGCGAGGTCGTGGGCGGCCCGGACGGCGTGGTGCGCGCCGGTGACGGGGTCGCCGTCGTCGGCCGCGGTGAGGCGGTGGACGACGGTGGCGGGCGCGGGCTCTCCGGCGTCGAGGGCGGCGGTGAGCTCGGCGAGGTCGGCGTAGGAGCGGGCGCCGAGGGCGGCGGCGAGGGCGTCGTCGGCGCCGAGGACGGCGGTGTCCGTGAGGTCTCCGGCGGAAACGGGGGCCCACTCGACGGCGTAGAGCGGGTCGGCCGCCGGGGCGAGGTGCTCGGGCGCGATCGGGCGGACGGTGACGGCCTCGGCGGTGAGCACGGGGGCGCCGTCGGCGTCGGCGGCGGTCAGCGCGTGGCTGCCGTCGGCGGCCGGGGTGAGCCGGACGCGGAGCAGCGCGGCGCCGGTGGCGTGGACGGTGACGCCGCGCCAGTCGGCGGGCTGCGCCGGGCCGGTGCCGTCCGGGACGGCGGCGAGCAGGGCCTGGAGCAGGCCGGGGTGGACGCGGAAGCCGGCCGTCTCGGTGCGGTGCTCCTCGGGCAGGGAGACCTCGGCGAACACCTCGTCGCCGCGCCGCCAGCGCGCCTGGACGGTGCGGAAGCGCTCACCGTATCCGGTGCCGTCCGCCGCCTCCACCGCCTGGGCACCGGGCGGCGGCCATTCGGTCAGGGACGCGCCGCCGATGCTGCCGGCGGCCAGGGTGGCGGTGGCGTGGCAGGTCCACGGGACGTCGTCGGCCGCGCCGGTCGGGCGGGCGTGGACGGTGAGGGTCCGCCGGCCGTCGGCGTCGGCGGCACTCACGGTGAGCTGGAGGTCGACGGTGCCGCGGTCGGGCAGGGTCAGCGGGGTGAGCTCGGTGAGCTCGGCGACGACCGGGCAGCCGGCCTCGTCGCCGGCCCGCACCGCCCAGTCGAGCAGCGCGGTGCCCGGCACGACGGCCGTTCCGCGCACGCGGTGATCGGCCGTCCACGGGTGTGTCGTGACGCCGATCCGGCCGGTGAGCAGGACGCTCCCCGAGCCGTCGGCGAGCCGGACGACGGCGTCCAGCCCGCAGGGGTCGACGGGCGCGCCGGTGCGGGCGGCGTCCTGGGCGAGCCAGTAGCGGCGGCGCTGGAAGGCGTACGTGGGCAGGTCGACGGGCCGGCCGCCGGCGAGGACGGGCCGCCAGTCGATCCGCACGCCGCGCACGTGGGCCTCGGCGAGGGAGGTGAGCAGCCGGACCGGGCCGCCGTCCTCGCGCCGGACGGTGCCGAGCACGACGGCCCGGGCCCCGGCGTCGGCGGCCGTGTCCTCGACGGCCATCGAGAGGACGGGGTGGGGGCTGCATTCGAGGAAGGCGTCGTGGCCCTGGGCGAGCAGGGCGCGGACGGACTCCTCCAGCCGGACGGTCTGCCGCAGGTTGCGGTACCAGTAGCCGGCGTCGAGCGGGGCGTCGCCGAGCCAGTCGGCGGTGACGGTGGAGAAGAACGGAATGCGGGCCTCGCGCGTGGTCGGCCCGGCGAGTCCGGCGAGTCCGGTGAGTTCGGCGAGCAGGGTCTCCTCGATCCGTTCGACCTGCGCGGAGTGGGAGGCGTAGTCGACGGGGATGCGCTTGGCACGGACGCCGTCGCGGGCGCACGCGGCGAGGAGCTCGTCGAGGGCCGCGTTCTCGCCGGAGACGACGACGCCGGCCGGGCCGTTGGCGGCGGCCACCGAGATCCGGCCGCCGTGGGGCTCGATGCGGGCGAGGACGTCGGCGTGGGCCAGGGGCACCGACACCATGCCGCCGTGGCCGGAGAGGCCGCGGGCGATGGCCTGGCTGCGCAGGGCGACGACCTTGGCGCCGTCCTCCAGGGAGAGCGCGCCGGCCACGCAGGCGGCGGCGATCTCGCCCTGGGAGTGGCCGAGGACGGCGGCGGGGGTGACGCCGTGGGCCTGCCAGCAGGCGGCGAGCGCGATCATGGTGGCCCACAGCGCGGGCTGGGCGACGTCGACGCGGTCGAGTGACGGCGCGTCGGCCGCACCGCGCAGGACGGCTTCGAGGGACCAGTCCGTCCAGGGCGCCAGGGCCCGCTCGCAGGCGGCGATCCGCTCGGCGAACTCCGGTGCGGTGTCAAGCAGTTCGGCACCCATGCCGACCCACTGCGAGCCCTGGCCGGGGAAGACCAGGACGACCTTCCGGTCGCGCCCGGCGCCGTGCCGACCGGTGACGACACCGGCTGCGGGCGTGCCGTCGGCGAGCGCGGCGAGCCCGGCGCGCAGGTCTTCGGTGCTCGTGCCGAGGACGGCGGCGCGGTGCTCCAGCAGGGCGCGGCCGGTGGCGAGGGAGTGCGCGAGGTCGAGCGGCGCGGCGGTGCCGACGGCGAGGTGGTCGAGCAGCGCGCGGGCCTGGCCGCGCAGGGCCTCGGCGCTGCGGGCGGAGAGCAGCCAGGGCAGGGCCGGGCGCTCCGGTCCGGCCACCGTGGGCTCCTGGTCCGGGGCCTGTTCGAGGATCACGTGGGCGTTGGTGCCGCTGAGGCCGAAGGAGGAGACTGCGGCGCGGCGGGGCCGTCCGGTGGCGGGCCAGTCCCGGGCCTCGGTGAGCAGGTCGACGGCGCCCTCGGTCCAGTCCACGTGCGGGGTGGGCCGGTCGATGTGGAGGCTCCGCGGGAGGGCGGCGTGCCGCAGGGCGAGGACGGTGCGGATGACACCGGCGACGCCGGCGGCGGCCTGGGTGTGGCCGAGGTTGGACTTCACCGAGCCGACGAGGAGCGGGTGTTCGCGCTCCTGCCCGTAGGCGGCGAGGAGCGCCTGGGCCTCGATCGGGTCGCCGAGGCGGGTGCCGGTGCCGTGCGCCTCGACGGCGTCGACCTCGGCCGGCGTCAGACCGGCGTCGGCCAGGGCGGCCCGGATCACCCGCTGCTGCGACGGGCCGTTCGGGGCGCTGAGCCCGTTGCTGGCACCGTCCTGGTTGACGGCCGAGCCGCGCACGACGGCCAGCACCGGGTGCCCGTTGCGGCGCGCGTCCGAGAGCCGCTCGACGAGCAGCACGCCGACGCCTTCGGAGAAGCCGGTTCCGTCCGCGGCCTCGGCGAAGGGCTTGCAGCGGCCGTCGAGGGCGAGGCCGCGCTGGCGGGCGAAGTCGACCGGGATCATCGGCGTGGACATCACGGTGACGCCGCCCGCGAGGGCGAGCGTGCACTCGCCGCCGCGCAGCGCGCGGACCGCGAGGTGGAGCGCCACCAGGGAGGACGAGCACGCGGTGTCGACGGTGACGGCCGGGCCCTCCAGGCCGAGGGTGTAGGCGACGCGGCCGGAGATCACGCTCGCGGCGTTGCCGGTGCTGACGTACGGCGCGGCCTCCTCGGGGATGGTGGCGACCCGGTCCAGGTAGTCGCTGGAGGACAGGCCGGCGAAGACGCCGGTGCGGCTGCCGTGCAGCGTGCCCGGGTCGATCCCGGCGCGTTCGAGGGCCTCCCACGAGGTCTCCAGGAGGAGTCGCTGCTGCGGGTCCATCGCGAGGGCCTCATTGGGGCTGACGCCGAAGAAGGCGGCGTCGAAGCCGGCGGCGTCGGCGAGGAAGCCGCCCTCGCGGGTGCGGGAGGAGTCGGGGTGGTCGGGGATGCCCTCGTAGAGGCTGTCGAGGTCCCAGCCGCGGTCCGCGGGGAAGGGGGCGATCGCGTCGGTGCCGGCGGACAGCAGGGCCCACAGGTCCTCGGGGCTCGCGACGCCGCCGGGGAAGCGGCAGGCCATGCCGACGATCGCGATCGGCTCGTCGGCGGTCCGGAGGGGCGCAGCGGCGGCGGTCGCCGTGCCGGTGCCGGCGAGGCCGTCGGCCAGGTGCCCGGCGAGGGCCCCGGGGCTGGGGTGGTCGAACACGAGGGTCGCGGGCAGCCGCAGGCCGGTCGCGGCGTTGAGGCGGTTGCGCAGTTCCACGGCGGTCAGGGAGTCGAGGCCGAGGTCGCGGAACGGCCGTGCGGCGTGGACCTGGTCGGCCGAGGTGTGGCCGAGGACGGCCGCGGTGCAGCCGCTCACCAGGTCGAGCAGCGCCGCGGCACGGTCGGCCGCGGTGAGCCCGGCGAGGCGGGCGCGCAGCCCGTCGGCGGCCTGGGCCCCCTGCGCGGTGCGGCGGGCCGGGGCCCGGACGAGAGAGCGCAGCAGGGCGGGGAGTTCGGCCGCACCGCGCGAGCGCAGGGTGGCGGTGTCGAGGCGGACGGGGACGAGGAGGGCGCGGCGGTCGGCGAGGGCCGCGTCGAACAGGGCGAGGCCGTCCGGGGTGCTGAGGGGGAGCGCGCCGGACTGCCCGGCGCGGGCCCGGTCGGTGGCGCCGAGGTGGGCGGTCATGGTGCTGCTCTGCGCCCACAGGCCCCAGGCGAGGGCGGTGGTGGGCAGGCCGGCGACGCGGCGGTGCTGGGCCAGGGCGTCGAGCCAGGCGTTGGCGGCGGCGTAGTTGCCCTGGCCGGGCGAGCCGAAGACACCGGCGGCGGAGGAGAACAGGACGAGCTCGGCGAGGTCGAGCCCGCGGGTGAGCTCGTGCAGGTGGCGGGCGGCGTCGGCCTTGGGGCGCAGCACGGCGGCGAGCCGGTCGGCCGTCAGGCCCTCGACGACGCCGTCGTCGAGGACGCCGGCCGCGTGGACCACCGCGGTCAGCGGGTGCTCGGCCGGCACGGCGGCCAGGAGGGCGGCGAGCGCGTCGCGGTCGGCGGTGTCGCAGGCGACGGCGCGGGCCTCGGCGCCGAGGGCCGCGAGCTCGGCGACGAGCTCGGCGGCGCCCGGGGCGTCGGGGCCGCGGCGGCCGGCGAGCAGCAGGTGCCGCACGCCGCGCGTCGTGACCAGGTGGCGGGCGAGTTCGGCGCCGAGGGTGCCGGTGCCGCCGGTGATCAGGACGGTGCCGTCGGGGTCCCAGGGGCGCGGGACGGTGAGGACGATCTTGCCGGTGTGCCGGGCCTGGGCCATGTACCGGAAGGCCTCGCGGGCGCGGGTGACGTCCCAGCAGGTGAGCGGCAGGGGCCGCAGGGCGCCCTGTTCGAACAGCTCGACCAGGTCGGCGAGCATCCGGCCGATCCGCTCGGGTCCGGCCTCCTGGAGGACGAACGCGCGGTAGCGGGCGCCGCCGTGCGCGGCGGCGACCTCGGCGGGGTCGCGGACGTCGGTGCGGCCCATCTCGATCAGCCGTCCGCCGGGCCCGAGCAGGCGCAGCGAGGCGTCGACGTACTCCCCCGCGAGGGAGTTGAGGACGACGTCCACGCCCTCGCCGCCGGTGGCGGTGCGGAAGCGCTCCTCGAAGTCGAGGGTGCGGGAGGAGGCGACGGCGGTGTCGGGCAGGCCGTCTGCGCGCAGCAGGTGCTGCTTGGCCTCGCTCGCGGTGCCGTAGACCTCGGCGCCCCAGAGGCGGCCGAGCTGGACGGCGGCCATGCCGACGCCGCCGGTCGCGGCGTGGACGAGGAGGCGTTCGCCGTCCCGGAGGTCCGCGAGGTCGCGCAGGGCGTAGTAGGCGGTGAGGAAGACGACGGGCACGGAGGCGGCCTGGGCGAAGGTCCAGCCCCGGGGAACGCGGGCGAGCACCCGGTGGTCGGCGACGGCGAGCGGGCCGAACCCTCCGGTGACCATGCCCATCACGTGGTCGCCGACGGCGAGTCCGGTGACGCCCGGCCCCACCTCGCGGACGATGCCGGCGGCCTCGGCGCCGAGGAAGCGGGCGCCGCCCGGGTACATGTCGAGGGCGTTGAGGACGTCGCGGAAGTTGAGGCCGGCGGCGCGGACCTCGATCCGGACCTCGCCCTCGGCGAGCGGCGCGGCGGCGTCGGGGGCGGGCAGGAGTTCGAGGTTGTCGACGGTGCCCTTGGCACGGATGTCCAGGCGCCACGGGCCGTCGGGCGCCGACAGCGGCGCGGCGGTGTGGGCGCGGGCCAGGCGGGGGGCGTGGGCGGTGCCGTGGCGCAGGGCGAGGCGGGGTTCGCCGGTGGCGAGGGCGGCGGGCAGGGCGCGCCAGGAGGCGGGGTCGTCGTCGAGGTCGGCGAGGACGATGCGGCCGGGGTGCTCGCCCTGGGCGGAGCGGACCAGGCCGTGGACGGCGGCGGCGGGCAGGTCGCGGACGTCCTCGGCGGGGTCGGCGGCGACGGCGCGGCGGGTGGTCACGAGCAGGGTGGCGTCGGGACGGCCGTCGGCGAGCCACGTCCGGAGGACGGCGAGGGCGTGGTCGAGGGCGTCGAGTGGTTCGGCGCCGCTGAGTTCGACGAGCGTGACGTCCGCGTCGGCGCCGAGGGTGACACCCGCCTCGGCGAGGGCCGCCGCGTGGGCGGGCGGGTCGCCGAGGACGGTCCAGCGGGCGGCGGTCGGCCCGGGCTCGGGGAGGTGCAGGGCCGGCCAGTCCAGGTGGAGGAGCGCCTCGCGCGCCACCCTGGCGTCCGGGTCGAGGGCACCCTCGGCGAGCGGGCGCACGGCCAGCGCCTCGACGACGGCCACCGGGCGGCCGGTCGGGTCGGCCATCGCGACGCACACCGTGTCGGGCCCGGCCGGGGTGAGCGTGACCCGCAGCGCGGTGGCCCCGGTGGCGTGGAGCGTGACGCCGGACCAGGCGAAGGGCAGCCCGGGGCGGCCCGCCAGCGGGCCGAGGCCGGCGGGGTGCAGGGCGGCGTCGAGGAGGGCGGGGTGCAGGCCGTAGCGGGCGGCGTCGGCGCGGGCCGGTTCGGGCAGCTCGGCCTCGGCGTGGACGGCGTCGCCGAGGCGCCAGGCCGCGCGGACGCCCTGGAACACCGGGCCGTAGCCGTAGCCCTGCTCGCGCAGGCCCGGGTAGAACCCGTCGACGTCGATCGGCTCCGCCCCGGCGGGCGGCCAGGCGGCGGCAGCCGGCGCGGGCTCGGCTCCGGCGGGGGCGACGGCACCGTCGGCGTGCCGGGTCCAGCCCTCGGGCGCCTGCGCGTCGGCCGGGCGGGTGTGCAGGGCGACCGGGCGCCGGCCGGTGTCGTCCGGGGCGCCGACCTCGATCTGCACCTGGAGCGCACCGCGCTCGGGCAGCAGGACGGGCGCGTGCAGGGTCAGTTCCTCGACGCGCCCGCAGCCGAGCTCGTCGCCGGCCCGGACGACCGCCTCGACCAGCGCGGCGCCGGGCACCACGACGGTGCCCGCGACGGCGTGGTCGGCGAGCCACGGGTGGGTGTGCAGCGACCAGCGGGCGGTGGCCACCAGCCCGCCGCCCTGGGCGAGTTCGACGGCGGCGCCGAGCAGCGGGTGCTCGGGGGCGGCCAGGCCCGCCGTGGTGACGTCGCCGCCCGTCCCGCCCGGACGCGGCCAGTAGCGCTGCCGCTGGAACGGGTACGTCGGCAGCTCGGTGACGCGCGCTCCGGTGCCGGTGAACAGGAGGTCCCAGTCCACCCGGGCACCGTGGTTGCGCGCGTCGGCGAGGGCGAGCAGGAAGCGGCCGGGACCGCCCTCGTCGCGGCGCAGCGTGCCGAGGGCGGCGGCGGGCAGGCCGCTGTCGTCGATGGTCTCCTGGACGCCGGTGGTCACCACGGGGTGCGGGCTGACCTCGACGAACACCCGGTGCCCCGCGGCCAGCAGGGTGCGGGTGGCCTGCTCGAACTCCACGGTGTGGCGCAGGTTGCGGTACCAGTAGGCGGCGTCCAGCGCGGCGGTGTCGATCACGGCGCCGGTGACGGTCGAGCAGAACGGGACGTCGGCGGTGCGCGGGGCGATCGGCGCGAGGAGATCGAGCAGCTCGTGCTCGATGCGCTCGACGTGCGCGGAGTGCGAGGCGTAGTCGACGGGGACGCGGCGGGCCCGGACGCCGTCCCGCTCGCAGTCGGCCATCAGTTCGTCCAGGGCCTCGGGGTCGCCCGAGACCACCACCGAGCCGGGGCCGTTGACGGCGGCGACGGAGATGCGCCCGTCCCGGCGGGCGAGGCGCTCGCGGACGGCGGCGACCGGCTCGGCCACCGAGACCATGCCGCCGAGGCCGGCGAGCCGCCGGATCGCCCGGCTGCGCAGGGCGACGACGCGGGCGGCGTCGTCCAGGGTGAGCGCGCCGGCCACGCAGGCGGCGGCGATCTCGCCCTGGGAGTGGCCGAGCACGGCGGCCGGTTCGACGCCGTGCGCGCGCCACAGGTCGGCGAGCGACACCATGACGGCGAACAGCACGGGCTGCACCACGTCGACCCGGTCGAGGCCGGGAGCCCCGGGCGCGCCGCGCAGGACGTCGGTCGCCGACCAGTCGGTGTACGGCTCCAGCGCCGCCGCGCACTCGGCGAAGCGCTGCGCGAAGACCGGTGCGGCGTCGAGGAGTTCGACGCCCATGCCGGCCCACTGGGAGCCCTGGCCGGGGAAGACGAAGACCGGGGCGCCCTCCCCCGCGGCCCGGCCCTCCAGGACGGCGGGGGTGGCGCGGCCGTCGGCGAGCGCGTCCAGACCGTCCAGGAGCCCGGCGCGGTCGGGGGCGACGACGGCGGCCCGGTGCTCCAGGGCGGCGCGGGCCGTGACGAGCGAGCGGGCGACGTCGTCGAGGGCCGGCTCGGCCGCCCGGACGTGGGCGGCGAGGCGGCGGGCCTGCTCGCGGACGGCCTCGGGGGTCCGGGCGGAGAGCAGCCAGGGCAGCGGGCGGCCGGCGGCCGGGCGCTCGGGCAGCGGCTCGGGCGCGGGGGCAGCTTCGAGGATCACGTGGGCGTTGGTGCCGCTGACGCCGAACGAGGAGACCCCGGCGCGCGGCGGCCGTCCGGTCCTCGGCCAGCTGCGGGCCTCGCTCAGCAGCTCGACCGCGCCGGCGGTCCAGTCGACCTGCGCGGTCGGCCCGTCGATGTGCAGGGACTTGGGGAGTTCGCCGTGCCGCATCGCGAGCACGGTCTTCATCACGCCCGCGACGCCGGCGGCGGCCTGGGTGTGGCCGAGGTTGGACTTCACCGAGCCCAGGAGCAGCGGGTGTTCGCGGTCCTGGCCGTAGGCGGCGAGGAGCGCCTGGGCCTCGATCGGGTCGCCGAGGCGGGTGCCGGTGCCGTGCGCCTCGACGGCGTCCACCTCGGCCGGCGTCAGGCCGGCGTCGGCCAGGGCGGCCCGGATCACCCGCTGCTGCGAGGGGCCGTTGGGCGCCGTCAGCCCGTTGGAGGCGCCGTCCTGGTTGACGGCGCTGCCGCGCACGACGGCCAGCACCGGGTGCCCGTTGCGCCGCGCGTCCGAGAGCCGCTCGACGAGCAGCACGCCGGCGCCCTCGGCCCAGCCCGTGCCGTCCGCCGCGTCGGCGAAGGGCTTGCAGCGGCCGTCGGGGGCCAGGCCGCGCTGGCGCGAGAACTCGACGAACACCTGCGGGGTGGACATCACCGTCACGCCGCCCGCGAGCGCCAGCGAGCACTCGCCGCGGCGCAGCGACTGGGCGGCCAGGTGCAGGGCGACCAGGGAGGACGAGCACGCGGTGTCGACCGTCACGGCCGGGCCCTCCAGCCCGAGGGTGTAGGCGACGCGGCCGGAGATCACGCTCGCCGCGTTGCCCGTCATCACGTGCCCGGCGACGCCCTCGCGGGCCGGGTCGAGCAGCTGGTGGTAGTCCTGGAAGTTGGAGCCGACGAAGACACCCGTGCGCGAGCCGTGCAGGGCGCCGGGGTCGATGCCGGAGCGCTCGACGGCCTCCCAGACCGTCTCCAGCAGGAGCCGTTGCTGGGGGTCCATCGCGAGGGCCTCGCGCGGGGAGATCCCGAAGAAGGCGGCGTCGAAGTCGGCGGGGGCGGTGAGGAAGGCGCCCTCGGCGACGTAGCTGGTGCCCTCGTGGTCCGGGTCGGGGTGGTGCAGGCGGTCGGTGTCCCAGCCGCGGTCGGCCGGGAACGGGCCCACCGCGTCGCGGCCCTCGGCGAGCAGCCGCCAGAGGTCCTCCGGCGACTCGACGCCGCCGGGGAAGCGGCAGGCCATCGCGACGATCGCGATCGGCTCGTCGGCGGCGACCGCCGGGGCCGCGAACCTCTCGCCCGAGGCCGTACCGGCCAGTTCGGCACGCAGGTGCGCGGCGACGGCGGTCGGGGTCGGCTGGTCGAACAGCAGGGTGGCGGGCAGGCGCAGGCCGGTCGCGGCGGTGAGGCGGTTGCGCAGCTCGACGGCGGTCAGCGAGTCGAACCCGAGGTCCCGGAACGCCCGGGCGGCGTCGACGGTCACGGTGGAGGCGTGCCCGAGGACGGCGGCGGCCTCGGTGCGGACGAGTTCCAGCAGCAGGCGCTCCTGCTCGTCGGCACCGCGGCCGCGCAGCCGATCGGCCAGCGGGGAGTCGGTGGTCGTCGTGGCGTGGCCCGGGTGGACCGCGCCACGCACCTCGGGAAGGTCCGCGATCAGCGCGCTCGCACGGGCGGCGGTGAGCACGGGGGCGAGCGCGCTCCAGTCCACGTCGGCCACGGTGAGGCCGGAGGCGTCCGCGAGCAGGGCCCGACGCAGCGCGGCGACCGCCCGCTCCGGGTCCATCGGGGCGAGCCCGCTGCGCCGCATCCGCCCGGTGAGGCCCGGGTGGTCCCCCGCCATGCCGCCTCCGGCCCAGGGGCCCCAGGCGATGGCGGTGGCGGGCAGTCCGGCGGCTCGGCGGTGCTCGGCGAGGGCGTCGAGGTAGGCGTTGGCGGCGGCGTAGTTGGCCTGGCCGGGGTTGCCGAGGACGCCGGTGATCGAGGAGAACAGGACGAACAGGCCGAGGTCGTGCCCGGCCGTCAGCTCGTGGAGGTTGCGGGCGGAGACGGCCTTGGCGCGGAGCACGGCGTCGAAGCGGTCGGGCGTGAGGCTTTCCAGGACGCCGTCGTCGAGGACACCGGCCGCATGGACGACGCCGGTGATCGGCTGTTCGGCGGGCACGGCGGCGAGGAGGGCGGCGAGCGCGGCGCGGTCGGCGACGTCGCAGGCGGCGACGGTGACGCGGGCGCCGAGGCCTTCGAGTTCGTCGGCCAGCTGCCGCGCACCGGGGGCCTCGGGGCCTCGGCGGCCGACGAGGAGCAGGTGCTCGGCACCGGCCCGGGCCAGCCAGCGGGCGACGTGGGCGCCGAGGGCGCCGGTGCCGCCGGTGACGAGCAGGGTGCCCCGGGGAGCGGTCCAGCCGTCGGGGGCGTCCGGCGAGGGCGCCGGGTCCAGCCGGTCCGCGCCGACCGCCGCCTGCTCCTCCGACCCGGGCTGCGGCAGCGCATCCGCGCGCGCGGGCAGCGGCGGGAGGTGGCGACGGGTCAGGCGGCGGGCGTAGGCGCCGCGACCGCGCAGGGCGAGCTGGTCCTCGGCGGTCTGGGCGAGCAGGCCGGCCAGGCGGGCGGCGGTGCGGGCGTCAGGCGTGGCGGGCAGGTCGATCAGGCCGCCCCAGCGCTGCGGGTGCTCCAGCGCGGCCACCCGGCCGAGGCCCCACAGCTGCGCCTGCGCGGGCTCGCTCACGCCGTCCGCGCCCTCGGCGGCGACGGCGCCCCGGGTGAGGCACCAGAGCCTCGCCGTGCCGCCGGCGGTCTCCAGGGTGCGCAGCAGGTCGACGGTGGCGGGCAGGTAGCGGGGCACGAGGTGGTGGGCGGGGTGCGGGCGGCCGTCGGCGGCGAGGAAGGAGAGGACGCCGGCCGGCGGCTCGCCGGAGGCGTCCGCGAGCAGCGCGGCCAGGGCCTCGGTGCCCGGCACCCGCTCGATGCGCAGGCCGCGCTCGGCGAGGGCGCCGAGGACGGCGTCGGGCCACGACTCCTCCGTCTGCTCGGACACCACGGCGAGCCAGCGGCCCGGCGGAACGGCGTCGGTGAGGCCGCGCACCGGCACCCAGCTCGTCCGGTACGTCCACCCGTCCAGCGTGCCGAGCAGGCGCCGCCGGCCGCGCCAGGAGGCCAGCACGGGCAGCAGGCGGTCCAGCGAGGCCTCGGCGTCCTGCTCCGCGATCCCGAGGACGGCCGACGCCTCCCGCAGGTCGCCGGCCTCGACGGCGGTCCAGAACGCGTCCTCGACCGGGTCGGCGGTGGGGGCACCCGCGTCGCGGCGGTGGAGCTCGGGCAGCCAGTAGCGCTGCCGCTGGAACGCGTACGTGGGCAGGTCGACGCGGCGACCGCCGGAGCCGGCGAGCACCGTCGCCCAGTCCGGGCCCGCGCCGCGCACGTGCAGCCGGGCGAGGGCCTCCAGGAGGGCCGGCTCCTCGGGACGGTCCTTGCGGAGGACGGCGGCGAGGAGCGCGTCGGCGGGCAGCGACCCGGCCGCCATCGCGGTGAGGACGCCGTCCGGGCCGAGTTCCAGGAAGCGGGTCGCTCCGGCCTCGTGCAGCGTGCGGACGCCGTCGCCGAAGCGGACGGCCTCCCGGACGTGGCGCACCCAGTACTCGGGCGTGGTGACGGACTCGCCGAGGCCGAGGGCGCCGGTCAGGTTGGAGACCAGCGGGATCGAAGGAGCGTGGAACGTCAGCCCGTCGAGGACCTCGCGGAAGTCCGCCAGCATCGGGTCCATCAACGGCGAGTGGAACGCGTGGGAGACGCGCAGCCGAGTGGTCCGGCGGTCGGCGAGGTGCGCGCGGACCGCGTCAACGGCCTCCTCCGTGCCGGAGACGACGACGGAGGTCGGGCCGTTGACGGCGGCGATCGAGACGAAGTCCGTGAGCAGCGGCAGGACTTCGTCTTCCGCGGCCTGCACGGCGAGCATCGTGCCACCCGCCGGCAGCGCCTGCATCAGCCGGCCACGGGCGCTCACCAGCGCGCAGGCGTCCGCCAGCGTGAACACCCCGGCCACGTGCGCCGCCGCGATCTCGCCGATCGAGTGCCCGGCCACGAACTGCGCGCGCACGCCCAGCGATTCGAGCAGCCGGTACAGCGCCACCTCGACGGCGAACAACCCGGCCTGGGCGTACGCGGTCCGGTTCAGCAGCTCCGCATCCGAACCCCACACCACCTCACGCAGGACCGGATCGAGCCCAGCACACACCTCGTCGAACGCCGCCGCGAACACCGGGAACCGGGCGTACAACTCCCGCCCCATCCCCAGCCGTTGCGAGCCCTGGCCGGAGAACAGGAAGGCCGTCGCCCCCTTCTCCGCCACGCCCGTCACGAGACCCGCGACCCCGCCCCCGGCCGCCAGTGCGTCCAGGGCGCGCAGGCGCTGCTCCGGGTCGGCCGGGACGACGACGGCCCGGCGCGCCATGGCCGTCCGGCCGGTCGCCAGGGAGTACGCGACATCGGCCGGGTCGAGCGGCCCACGCGTCCGGAGGTGGGCGGCCAAGCGGCCGGCCTGGGCCCGCAGGGCCGTCTCGTCGTGCGCGGACAGCACCCACGGCAGGACCGCCCCGGGGTTCCCGTCGGTCTCGTCGTGCTCGACCGCCGGCGCCGCCTCCAGCACGACGTGCGCGTTGGTGCCGCTCACGCCGAAGGAGGACACCGCCGCCCGCCGGGGCCACGGGTTGGCGGGCCATTCCCGGGCCTCACCGAGGAGTTCGGCGGCGCCGGAGGTCCAGTCGACGTGCGGGGTCGGGGCATCGAGGTGCAGGGTGCGCGGCAGCAGGCCGTACCGCATCGAGAGCACCGTCTTGATCACCCCGGCGACCCCGGAGGCGGCCTGGGTGTGGCCGGTGTTGGACTTCAACGCGCCGATGAGGACGGGCTGTTCGCGGTCCTGCCCGTAGGTCGCGAGCAGGGCGTGGGCCTCGATCGGGTCCCCGAGGCGGGTGCCGGTGCCGTGCGCCTCGACGACGTCCACCTCGGCGGGCGACAGACCTGCGTCGGCCAGGGCGGCCCGGATCACCCGCTGCTGCGACGGACCGTTGGGCGCCGTCAGCCCGTTGGAGGCACCGTCCTGGTTGACGGCGCTGCCGCGCACGACGGCCAGCACCGGGTGTCCGAGGCGCTGCGCGTCGGACAGCCGCTCGACCAGGAGGACGGCCGCGCCCTCGCTCCACGCGGTGCCGTCGGCCGCCGCCGCGAACGGCTTGCACCGGCCGTCGGCGGCGAGGCCGCCCTGCCGGGAGAACTCGGTGAACATCTGCGGGCTCGACATCACCGTCACGCCGCCCGCGAGCGCGAGCGAGCACTCGCCGCGGCGCAGCGACTGGACGGCGAGGTGCAGGGCCACGAGGGAGGAGGAGCACGCGGTGTCGACCGTGATGGCCGGGCCCTCGAGGCCGAGGACGTAGGAGATGCGGCCGGAGGCGACGCTGACGGTGTTGCCGGTCAGCAGGTGTCCGGCCGCGGTCTCGGCGACCTGGCCGCCGACGGTGGAGGCGCTGTCGTAACCGCCGTGCCCGGCGCCGACGAACACGCCGGTCGGGGTGCCGGTCAGCGTCCCGGGGTCGATGCCGGCGCGTTCGACGGCCTCCCAGGCGGTCTCCAGCAGGATCCGCTGCTGGGGGTCCATGGCGAGGGCCTCGCGCGGGGAGATGCCGAAGAAGGCGGCGTCGAACTCGCCCGCGTCGTGCAGGAACCCGCTCTCGCGGGAGGTGACGGCACCCTCGGGCAGCTCCCAGCCGCGGTCGGCGGGGAAGGCGGAGACGGCGTCGACGCCGTCGCGCACGAGGTCCCACAGCTCCTCCGGGGAGGCGACCCCGCCCGGCAGCCGGCAGGCCATGCCGACCACGGCGATCGGCTCCCGGTGCTGCTCGGTCGCCTCGCGGAGCTGTTCGCGGGTCTCGTGGAGGTCCGCGATCGCCCGCTTCAGGTAGTCGCGGAGCTTGTCTTCGTTCGACATCGGGACGTCAACCTCTCCGGGGATCTGCCAGGGAACGCCGTGCGGGAAGGGCCCTGCCGGACGCCCGGTCCGGCGCCGCGCGCGAACTCCTGACGTCGGGTCCGACCCGTCGCCCGCCCAGTCTCGCCACGGACGGCCCCGGTTTTCCCTAGAGCGCGAGGCACGGACGGGGGGGGGGCGCAGGCGGAGGGGGGCGGGTGGAACGACCCTTCCCGGGCCGATCCCGGGCTGCACAGACCCCCTCTTGTAATGAGCTGGGGGGGGGCAAAGCAT